>JAFAOS010000048.1 GCA_019247515.1 Chloroflexota bacterium
TCGAGGCGACAGCCGGGCGCCGCCGCGGGTCCGGGGCGCGTCGGCTGGCAGTGGCCCAGCCGAACGCGGGCGCCGCGCCGGGGAACGCGCGGCGACTGACCCGGACATCGTCTAATGTACCTGCTACATAAGTACGCTGTCAAAAGCGAGCAAGCGGGCGAGCCGGCCGCCGGGGCGGGTCGGCCGCCGCTCGCTTCGCACGGTTGACGAAAAACCCCCCCGAAGGGCGCCACCGCAGGTGGAAGCACCCAACCTGCGTTCGTCAGAGGGCGCCTGTCAGGCGGGCAGGAACCCCCACCGCGCCAGGATCGCCTGGCCGATCGGCGACAGCACGAAGCTCATGAACGACTGGCCGCCTTCGGCGTTGCTGCCTCGCGTGGTCGCGATCGGATACGTCGCCAGCGTGTTCAGGTCGTCGGGGATGTTGATCTCGGTGATCTGATTGCGAACCTGGGGCGTCACGTCGGTCATGTAGCTGACGCCGGCGTCGGCCTCGCCGAGCTGGACTTTGGCCACCAGCTGACGCACGTCGGCTTCCTGGGAGACGGTGTTGGCGTGCACCTGGTCGGCGAAACCCGCGCCGCACGCACCCGCGCTGGCGTTCTGCAGCATGGTTTCGGTGTACACGCCGACGGGGACGCTCGCTTGGGCGGTCACGAACTTGAGCCCGGGCCTGGCCAGGTCGCACACGCCCTGGACGCCCTGCGGGTTGTCGGTGGGTGTGATGATCGTCAGCAGGTTGTGGGCAAAGACCTGTGAGTCGCTGGTCAGGTCACCATTCTGCCTGGCCATGTCCATCTGGATCGGATCGGCACTGGCGAAGACGTCCGCGCTGGCGCCCTGATTGAGCTGCGTCGCCAGGGTGTTCGAGCCCGCGAAGTTGAAGGTCACGTTCGTGCCCGGATTCTCGTACTGAAACTCCGAGGCGATCTCCTTGAAGGCATCGGTCAGCGAGGCGGCGGCGAAGACGGTGATCTCGCCGTTGCTCTGCTGCAGGACGACGTGCGCACTGGCGGGCGCGGTAGCCGAGATGAGCAGCGTCGCGAGCGCAATGCCGATGGACACGAACCGAGAAAGTCGCATACGCGTGGTCACTCCCGCCACAGATGTACTTTTGTGGCTCGAGTAATACTACGTGCCGCCGGACGGGCACAAGCTCGCCTGGAGGTATTCGAGCTGCTCCGTCGTCATGGTGGCCAGCACGTTCATGTCCACGCGTCGCTCCATGACGACACACGGCGGGTGTTCCTCGACCGATGCCGAGGCCACCTCAGATGTGAACGGCATCTTCTCGGCCGCGGCCTCCATGCCACTGGCGAGGCCGAGCTGCAGTATGAACAAGCACAGCCACGGCAGCGCCTTGCGTCCCCACCCGTACCGCTCGGAAGCGAGCATGCCTTCATCCTCGACCCGAGAGGCGGGCGCGCGCGCCTCCGGCGACCAGGTATTTCGCGCCCGCGCCTCAGGTATTTTTCTGACCTGGAGGTGGGTAGGCGCGCTCTACGGCTGCCCGTATCTCGATGGGCGCTAGAATGCGCGGAACTCCCGTGTCCCTGGGCACACCGCCGACCGCGCGGCACGCCCCCTTTGTCGGCCGCGAATCTGAGCTGGACCACTTGCGATCCCTCTACGAGGCAGCCACCGGTGTCGGCGGAAATGGCGCGCTGGTCATGCTGGTCGGCGAGCCAGGGATCGGCAAGACCGCCATCTGCGAGCAGCTCGTCCACCACGTAGTTCGATCCGGCGGGCAGGTGTTACTCGGACACTGCTACGACGCGGGTTCGTTCAGACCACCCTATCAGCCGTTCGTCGAAGCCTTCGGAGGTTACCTGCACGACTGCGCCTTCGACGCGCTGAGCGGTGAGCTGGTTCCGGCCCTCGCAGAGCTTGCGCGCATTATTCCCGCGGTGCGCGAGCGGCTGAATGTCAGGGCGCGGCCTCCGGCTGATCCCGAAGAAGATCGCTGGCGCTTGTTGCAAGCTGCGACGGACCTGCTCTACCACGCCGCCGCGAAGTACCCTGTGCTGCTGGTGCTGGAGGACCTCCAGGACGCCGACCGCGGAACGCTCGACCTGGTCATCTACCTCGCGCATAACCTGAGTGCCGCTCGCATACTGGTGGTGGGCACGTATCGCGACGTGGCGGTCGATCGCACTCATCCGCTCTCCGCGGCTCTGACGGAGTTGTATCGGGCAAACAACGTCGCGCGCCTTCAAGTCCGCGGACTGTCCATGGACGAGGTCCACGAGCTGCTCGCGGAGACGAGCCAGCAGCGAGTTCCACACCCGTTGGCGGAGCTCGTGCACCGCCAGACCGACGGAAATCCACTCTTTGTCCGCGAGACCCTGCGCTACGTCATCGAAGAAGGCCTGGTGGAGCCGCGCGACGGAGCCCTGAGGCGCGTCGGCGAGACGCCGCTGACCGGTCGCATACCCGAAGGGCTGCGAGACGCGGTGGGCAAGCGACTGTCGCGACTGCGGGAATCGACAAATCGGGTACTCAGTGTTGCTTCGGTGATCGGTCGTGAGTTCGAACTGGATGTCCTCCGCAAGGTGGTGGCGCGTGCGGAGGACGAGCTCGAAGCCGCGCTCGAGGAAGCCTCATCGGCGGCGATCATCCAGGAGAAATCGGTCACGGGCGCGACGGTCGTGTATCGCTTCGGGCACGCGTTCTTTCGCCAGACCCTGTACGAGGAGATGGTCGCACCGCGTCGGATCCGTTTGCATCAGCAGGTGGCGCGCGCGGTAGAGGACATCCATCGCCAACGGCTGGACGAGCATGCCGCCGAACTGGCGGAGCACTACGCGTTTTCATCCGACACACTGGACCTCGCCAAGGCTGTCCATTACGGAGAGGTCGCCGCCAGACGTGCCGCGGATGTTTTCGCGTACGGTGAAGCTGCCCGTCACCTCGAGAGCGCGCTGGTGGTGCAGGAGGTTGCCGATCCGGCGGACAACGCCAAACGCTGCGACCTCCTGCTGGCGCTGGGTGAGTCGCTGTGGCCCGCGGGTGAAACCACCCGCGTGGTCACCCGCATGGCACCGGATGCGCTGGCACTTGCAAAGTCGCTGGATGACCAGGCGCGTGCCTCCCGCGCCTGCCAGCTCGCGCTGGATGCCTTCGTGCTGCAGGGTGCCAACGTGATCGGGGCCGTGCCCGAGTTCATTAGCTGGGCGGAGCAGGCGCGCGCGTATGCCGCCGCCGAGAGCGTCGAACGAGTCAAGGCGGATGTGGCACTCTCGCTGGTCAGGGAGACCGAGACCGCGTGGCAGGAAGCGCGCTTGCTGCGCGCCGGCGCGCTGGCGCTTGCTCGCCGACTCGGCAATCAGGAAGTCCTGTTCAGCTCCGCCTTCTGGGTGATGGGCCTGAGTGCGGCACACCACTGGGACGAACGGTTGCGGCTCGTGGAGGAATCCAGTGGTTGGCTTCGCGATAGAGTCAGCGGCCGAACACTGGGCGTCTTCCTGTGGCGGTGCGGATGTGTAATGCTTTCGAATGGAAATCGAGTCCGAGCGGAAGCGCTGTGGCGTGAAGTAGAGGAGGTTGCAGCGCGAACACACGTGGCGACAGTCCGCCTGCTGGTGGCGCAGAGCACTGCCACCCTGGCCATTGTCGACGGCCAACTGGAGTACGCGGTGGAGTTATCGCGGCGGTACGTCGAGCGCGCCGACGCGTTGGGGGCGCCAGGACGCGGGCGGTACTTCAGCTTGTTGATGCTGCACACCCCGCTGCTGCACGTGGGGCGCGCTGGGGCGTGGCTCGAGGCACTCGAGGAGTTCAACGGGCCGGCCGTCGCCGGGTTCGCGCGATCCTGGGTAGGCAGGGTTGCTCGCGGTCTTTGCCTGGCCGAGTGCGGCCGGCTGGAGGAAGGACGCGCCCTTGTTGCCCCCCTGCTGGATGAAGTCGGCGCGCGCCGCGACGATGACGAGACGCCGATGGAGCAGCTGGTCGGACTGCTGCGGTCCGCGGTTGCATTCGAGCACCGGCCGGCGGCGCGTGTTCTACTGGAACGACTCGCGTCCGCTGGCCACCTGGCCATGTGTGACTGGGCATTTCCAACATCCATAGCGCGGCATCTCGGCGACGCCTCGGCACTCCTGGGAGACACATCGGCAGCCCACGGCTACTACCTGGCGGGCCTGGAGTCAGCCGAGAAGATCAACCTCCGGCCGGAGCTTGCACTGATCCACTTGCGGCTTGCCGAGCTCCTGCTGGCGGATGGCGCCGAGCCGGTCCGATCGGCGGCTCTGGCGCATCTGGAGGTCGCAATTCCCGAGCTGGAAGAGATGCACATGCAGCCGAGCCTCGAGCGGGCGCGCGCGCTGCGTCACGCGCATTCCCCGATTCAACTGGTGGCGTCCGAGGCGCTCACCGCGCGTGAGCGAGAGATTGCGAGTTTGATCGCCCGAGGGCTCAGCAATCGGCAGATCGCGGAGCAACTGGTCATCAGCCAGGGAACGGTGGAGGTCCACGTCAAGCACATCCTGGGCAAGCTCGGCTTCACGTCCCGTAAGCAGGTGGGCGAGTGGATGTCGGCGGCGTCAGCGGGGTAGCCACTCCGGCGCGTGGGCTCCCTGGCGCGCCGGCGGCAGGTCCCAGCGGGGCGGCGTTTCCGAGAGGTGGAGGGCGGGCCTCAGGTACTGGATGCGTCCGAAATCGGGGGTGTCCATCTCGGCCAGGAACGGCTCGATGTTGCCCGGGTCGGCGGCGTCCAGGTCATTGTCGTCGCCCAGCCGCTGGTACCACATGCAGGTCTGACTCAGCGACACCTGCACGTGCCATGACCCACCTTCGGTGGCTCGCCGGGCCAGGGCGGTCATCGCTCCATACGCGGCAAGGTATCCGGTGCTGTAGTCGTTGACCGCCGCCGGGGCCAGGCGCGGCACCCCGTCGGGCGCTGACAGGCCCTCCCGGTAGGCCATACCGGTCGCGGCCTGACCGAGCTGCTCCCATCCGGGACGTTCGGACCATGGGCCGACGTGGCCGTAGCAGTTCTCGGAAACGTACACGATGCCCGGCCGCTGGGCGGCTACCTGGTAGGGCGAAAATCCGCGGCGCGCCAGGGTTCCCAGTCGGTAGCCCTGGGAGAAGACATCCGCACTCCGGATCAGGTCGCACACGGCGTCCGCCTGTTCGGGCACGTTCAGATCAAGGACGGCCTGGCGCTTGCCGATGCCGGTCTCCATCTCGAACAGCCCGCCACCCTCGAGGTGGGGTGCGCCGATGTGCAGCACATCCGCGCCGTGCTCGGCGAGCGTCTTGGCACAGGTTGGTCCGGCCAGGACACGGGTGAGGTCGAGCACGCGCACACCGGCCGTGGGGCGGTCGCCTCGAGGCAGCGGCTCGGGCGGGGCTGCCCCGATCTTCGTGATGCTGACCACCGGCAGGCTGGCAATGGCTCGTCCCTGGGGGTGGTCGGCCCACTCCTGGCGAGACCGAACCACTCCGCCGCACACCTTGCGCCGGATGAAGGCGGCTTCCAGCTCGAACGCGTCGCGCTGGGCAACTGCCGCGTCAATCTGCTCGGGGGGCGCCGTTTCGTCCAGACCCAGCTCCTGCAGGACCTGTGGACCGTCGTGGAACGAACCGTGCAGTTGCACGTAGCGTCCGTCTCGCGCCGCCGCGATGCGTGTGACGCGAGCGGCGCCTCCCGCTCGGCGGGCGTCCTGCAGCGACTGCGCGGGCTGGCCGACCGGGTGAGCGAACACGTAGGACCGCAGGCTGGCGGCGGCGTGGCGAGCGTCGACGACCACTTGCTGGCGGCGGCCGGTGCGCAACCGCCACAGCTCGCTCGCGGCGGCGCCGGTCAGGAGCCGGACCACCGCCGCGCCGTTGCCCAGGTGATGCGGCGAAGCGAGGATGGGGTCCTGGCCCACGACGTGGCAATCCACCTCGTCCGATAGCTCGAGCCCCGCGAGCTTCACCGCATGTTCGATGTCCGAGCGCTCCACGTCAGCGGACCATCGAGGCACTCATCTATTTCATTCCTTTCAGACGCGAGCCTGCGCGAGTGGCTGCAGCAGCTCGGCCGCGCGCGCCAGCGTCTCGATCCGCTTCGGGAATGCAAACCGGATCTTGGTCCGACCCAGCTCGGGATCGTGGTAGAAACTGCTGCCGGGCACGGTGGCGACACCGATGTCGCGCACCAGGTGCGTGGCAAAATCGACGTCGCTGGAATAACCGAACCGGCTGATATCCGTCATGACGTAGTACGCGCCGTGCGGTTCAAAGACCTCGAAACCCAGATCGCGCAAGACCGGAACCAGGTAATCGCGACGCGCGCGGTAGCCCGTCAGCAACTCCAGGTAATAGCTTGCCGGCAGCTGCAACGCGACCGCCGCGGCCAACTGCAGCGGCGCTGCCGCGCCGATGGTCATGAAGTCGTGGACCTTGCGAATGGCGTCGGTCAGGTCGGGTGGAGCGATGGCGAAGCCGAGGCGCCATCCGGTAACGCTGAACGTTTTGGACAGGCCGTTGATGGTGACGGTCCGCTCGCGCATGCCCGGCAGCGTCGCCAGGCTGATGTGGCTGCCCTCGTAGACCAGGTGCTCATAGATCTCGTCGGTGAACGCGACGACGTCGTATTCGCGGCACAACTCCGCGATCAGCTCGAATTCCGCTCGCGAGTAGACCTTCCCGGTCGGGTTGTGCGGAGTATTGACCACGATGCCGCGGGTTCGACTCGTGAACGCCGCCCGCAACTCCTCCGGATCAATTGACCAGTCGGGCTCGTGGAGCGTGACGAAGCGCGGCGTCGCCCCCGCGAGCACACAATCTGGACCGTAGTTCTCGTAAAACGGCGAAAAGATCACCACTTCGTCGCCCGGGTCGATGACCGCCATGATCGACGCCAGCATCGCTTCGGTCGCGCCGCAACACACCGTGATCTCTCGATCGGCGTCGATGGGTTGGCCCCGGGCCTCGGAGTAGTACTCGGCGATCGCCTCGCGCAAGGGCGGCTGCCCCCAGGTGACGGCATATTGATTGTGATCGTCGAAGATCGCCTGGCTGGCGGCGCGCTTGAGCTCGTCCGGCGCAGGGAAATCCGGCATGCCCTGCGCGAGGTTGACTCCGGAGCTGCCGTGGTATTGCAGGATCTGCCGGGTCATGTCGCGGATGACGGACTCGGTGAACTGGCTGGCTTTCGTCGATATGCGCGGCACGATGTGTGTTCGGGGTCTGGAGCGACCCTGGACAGCATATCGCAGCCAGTGTGGAGCGGGTCAACCACACGCGAGTTGGCTGCTTGTCACTTGTCAGCTGTCGAGGCTGGCGCTACGCTCCGGACCGTGCGAACGCTGCCGTCAGCTCTGGACGGAGGAACCGGCGCGGACGGCCGATCGACTCTGGCCCGTTCGATTCGCGACTTTCGCGCGCGTGCGGGCTTCAGCCAGGCCGCGCTCGCGGAGCGGGCGGGGCTCAGCGTCGCGGCGCTCGCCGCTATCGAGCAAGGGACCCGTCGACGGCCGTACGTGCACACGCTGGCGGCCTTGGCCGACGCGCTGGAGCTCGCGGCGCCCGAGCGCGCGGCGCTGCTGGCCCTCGTGGACCAGCCAGTCGCCCAGCCCGCAAACGCCGCATCGGCCGTCCCGGTCCAGCCAGTCGCCGCGTCCGTACCCTCGGCTTCGGCCTCCGCACCAGCCTTGCCATCGCTGCCCGAACCCGCCACGCGTCTCATCGGCCGCGACCAGGATGTGCGGACCGCGGTCGCCTTTTTGCGCGACGAGGCCCGGCCGGTGCGTTTGCTGAGCCTGCTGGGCCCCGGCGGCGTAGGCAAGACCCGCCTGGCGCTCGCGATTGCGCGCGAGCTGCAGACTGTCTACGCCGACGGAGTGGTCTTCGTGGACCTTACACCGCTGCGCGCGGTCGAACTGGTGTCGGCCACAATTGCGATCAGCCTTGGACTGCAGGAATCCGCGGGGCGGAGCCCGCGCGCGGTGCTCAGCGACTATCTTCGCGATCGACACGTACTGCTCGTGCTCGACAATTTTGAGCACGTGATCGACGCCACGCCACTGCTGGCAGAGCTCCTGGCGTCCTGTTCACGCCTGAAGGTGCTCACGACCAGTCGCGCCGCCCTGGGACTGCGCGAGGAGCAGCGCATGTGGGTCGAACCGCTGCGAACAGACGCTGCCGACGCGCCCATCGAGCAGGTGCTCGCGCGCTCTTCCGCCGTCGAGCTGTTTGTCGACCGCGCCAGCAGCGTCGATCCGTCATTCGCGTTGGAGCCGCTCAGCGCGCACGCGGTGGTGGAGATATGCCGACGGCTGGACGGATTGCCGCTCGCCATCGAGCTCGCCGCGGCGCGCATTCCCGCGCTCAGTCCCAGGCAAATCGCGGCGCATCTCGGAAACCGTTTCGAGCTCCTGACGGCCGGCAACCGCGGAGCTCCGGGTCGGCAGCAGACGCTCCGCGAAGCGATGGACTGGAGCTACGAGCTGTTGCGCGAACCGGAGCGTCGCCTGCTGCGGCGGCTGGCGGTATTTGCCGGTGGCTGGAGCCTGGAGGCAGCCCGCAGCGTGTGCGCCGGGCCGGACATGGACGAGATGGTGCTGGTCGATATCCTCGGCGAGCTCGTCGACAATTCGCTGGTGACCGTGGAACGTCACGGGCTTGACATGCGTTACCGTCTTCTCGAAACCGTGCGTCAGTACGCCTGGGAGCGGCTGGCGCAAAGTGGTGAGACGAACGTTACTCGCGATCGCCATCGTGAGTGGTGTCTGAAGCTGGTCGAGCGGGTCGAGCCGGAGTGGCTGGACGCCGAGCAAGTTGCACTGCTGGACGGCATGCAAGATGAGCTGCGCGCGGCGCTCCGCTGGAGTCTCGATGCAGGGCACGTGGAGGCTGGCTTGCGTCTCGGAATCGGCTGCTGGCCGATGTGGTATTTGCGGGCCCGGTTCGAGGAGGGACGCACCTGGCTTCTGGAATTACAGGGCGCGGCTTCCGATGCGGAGCTACAGGTACTGCGCGGGCGCGCGCTCGCGTTCGCCGGCCATCTGTCCTTCGCCGAGGGCGACACCGGCGGCGGCGAATCGCTGCTGCGCGAGGGCCTGGCGATCGCCGAACGCGAAGGCGACGACACGGGTATCTGCATCTGTTCGATGTACCTCGGGCATGTCGTCGGCCTCCGCAGCACGCGCGCGGAATCCGAGGCGCTGTACGAGCGCGCCCTGGTGCTGGCGCGCGCGCTGGGAAGCTGGCCATGGCAGACGCGAGCGTTGATGGTGCTCGCCCGCGTGAGCTACGAACAGGGTGAGCTGGTCCGCACGCAGGACTTCGTGGACGAGGCCTTGCAGTTGTTTGCGGTGCGCGACCATCCCACTTCGCGCGGCCGCATTCTGGCCGTGAGCGGTCGGGTCGCGGCGCTGTCCGGAGACCACGTCCGTGCACGAAGTCTGGGCGCAGAGTCGATTGCGTTGCTGGATCAACTCGGCGACAAGCAGGGGCAGGCGTTTGCGCACGGCCTGGCAGCCCATTCGGCCCTGGATCGCAGCGACCGCGTGGATGCCGCCCGACATCTGGCGGCCGTTCTGTCGCTCACGCGCGAGACGCATGAACGCATGGCCATCGCGCGTGGACTCGAGGGCATGGCTGAGCTGCAGGTGGAAAACACGCCGGAACGTGCGGCACGCCTGGTGGGGACCGCCGCCGGCGTGCGCGAGTCCGCACGAATCGCGGCGGCGCCAATTGAGCGCGATCGGCTGGAGGTCGTCCTGGCACAGGCCGAGCGCACCATCGGGCCTGGAGCGGTGAGCGAAGCGGTCGCCGCCGGCCGTCCGCGGTCATCAGGCGCCCACCTTGGGGCGGTTATCGAACAGGCAATTGCCGATGCCGAGGCGATGGCATACGTCAAAACCGAGACTCCGCCTCCAGCCCGAATGCCCAGGGCTGTCGCGCAAGACTCGGGGCTGACGCGGCGGGAGCAGGACGTCGCCAGGCTCGTGGCCCGCGGTCTGGACAGTCGCCAGATCGCGGCCGCGCTGGTGATTACTGAAGGAACGGTGCGAGTCCACGTCGAACACATCCTCGCCAAGCTGGAGCTCCACTCTCGCTCGCAGCTCGCGGTGTGGGTGGTGGAGCATGGCATGCTGCAGGCCGCCGACTGACAGGATCGCTACGCGGGCGGCAGCGCCGCCGCTGGCTGGCTGTCTGGTGGAGTCAGACGGATGGGTTTGGCGGCGGACCTGGCCCGGAGTCGATGGTCGGTCAGCTGCGACGCGACACGCTGGTGGATCACGCCCAGGACCGAGCCGATCAGGAGGGACACCGGTACACAGACCAGCACGTTGGAGACGCTGGCGCTGGTCAGCGCGTTGAGCGTAGAGGCCGCCGGCGCGAGCATCAGCACCGCGAACGTGGACGCAAACCCACAAAAGCTGGCTGGCACATTTGAGAGCGGAAACCAGCGGGACGCGTAGACGATGGCGAAGGATGCCACGCCGGCATCGACGGCCGAGGCGATCGAGCTCGGCCCGGGCACGACGTGCAGTTGGACCGCTACGGCCACGAGCCATGCCATCACCACGCCGAAAACGGCGCACGCGGAGCTGGAGATCAGCGCGCGGCGGTCCGCGCCGGACTGGTCGTAGCTGGCCCAGCCAAGGAAGGCCGCCCACACGAGCAGGGTGGGAAATTGTGCGAAGGTCCACACCGTCGCACCTGCGACAATGGCCGCCGCCAGGGCGCCCGCGGCGAGCGGCGTGAGGCGCGCCGACGGACCAAAAGGTATTCCCCAAAGGGGACCCCGGTGGGCAGGACGATGTTCCTCGGAGGGGACACCGGGGGAGCGACGGTGTTCGTCGGAGGGGATACCGAGGGACTGGTAATGTTCGTCAGACGCGACACCGGGGGAGTGGGGGACAGTCTGGCTCCCCCAGAGGGGACCCCCTCGGGGTCCGTCTGGGGTTTGCATGTGCAGCATGGGGAAAACTCCGCGTCAGGCGGCTACGCGGCGGCGGCCGCGGCGGCGACCCGTGCTCGCGGCGCCGGTGTATCGCTCGTTTGCTGCCGCGGCATATCGGGATAGAAGCGGCTCAGCCAACGCACGATCTCCTCACGCGCCAGCGACGAGTTTCCCACCTGACAGTGCTGCTCGCCGCCTTCACGCGCCGTGAAGATCCGCGCGGTCACCGAATGCGCGCACACCAGCTCGCGCATGACGCGGTGCACCCAGCCAATGTCGAACAGGTGGTCCTGCTCGCCTTCGGTAAGCAGCACATCCTGCTTGATATTCGCCAGCACTCCGTCGAGCGACTGCTGACTGATGGCTACCAGAAAGTCCCACGGCGTGGTCGTGCCAGTGATGTGCATGCCCTGGGTGATGCACCACTCAAACACCGAGCTGGGGGCGCGTTGTCGCTCCACGAGCGCTTCGGTGGCCTTGCGGTCACCCGCTCTGAACAGCGAAATGAGCTCCTGGGCCTTGCCCGGCGTCATCTGCTTCAGGGTCATGTCGAGGCCCGAGTAGCTGGTGGGCATCGAGATGGCGTGCTTGATGCGCGGCTCGAAGGCGGCCGCGCGGAGGACCATGTAGCCGCCGCACGAGGCGCCCAACCACTCGACGGCGTCGAGCTCGAAGTAGTCGAGGCAGGCCTTGGCGGGCTTCTCCCAGGCGTGGTCCATGAAGATGCCCTGCCGCAGGGCACCGCCCTGGCCGGGTCCGTCGAAACCGATGACCGTGAAGCCAAGCTCAGTCAGTGGCAGCAGGAAGGCGTAGAACTCTTCGACAAACGAGTCGTACCCACCGGTAAAGACGAAGGTGCTGATCTCCTTGCCTTTGGCCTGCAGGCGAAAGCCGGGCAGGTTGCCGCCTTGATACGGGATGGCGATGGACTCGTAGCCAGCGACGCCTTGCATCCCGAGCGCCCAGCAATGGGCAAAATCGTCGTACAGCCCGTTCCGCTCGTCACCGGCGGGCAGGTAGAACTCGGCCCCGTGGTAGTACGAGGCGGCATCCAGCCAGCGGTGTTCGGCTTCCGCGCGCTTGGCCAGGCCCAGCCACACGTCGTGCCAGCTGGCGTAGTCCGTGATTTGAGGCGCCACCGCGGTCACTTCCGCGATCCGAGACGACGACGTGCCGTCGAGTAGCGGCCGATTCAGCGTGTAGTTCATGCCGGGGTCGGCCAGCAGGTGTAAGTAGGGCATCTGCGCGTTTCTCCTTCGCCCGCCAGCCTCTCACCGTGGGGCAGCGCCGACATCTGGCGTCTGCCATAGGCGGCGCCATATTTCGTGCGGCTGCGCGCTGCGTAGTGCAGGTGCTCAAATGCGCCTATGGACCGCTCGAGTCAGAAGATCGTCGAGTACGCCGATGCGCTGCGCGTGCAGGATCTCACCGGGGGCTGCGTGCTCGAGGCCAAACGTCACGTGCTCGACTCCTTCGGTTGTGTGCTGGGCGGTTTCGACAGCCCGCCGAGTCGAATTGCGCGCGCCTACTCGACATCGGTCAGCGCGGAGCCGGGCGCGCGTGTCTTTGGCGAGGGCAACCTCACCGCTCCGGACGTGGCCGCCTTCGCCAACACCGTCATGCTCAGATACCTCGACTTCAACGACACCTTCGTCGCCGGTTCGCAGCATCCCAGCGACATGATCCCGGCCATCCTGGCCGCGGCGGAAGCAGTCCACGCTTCAGGCGAAGAGGTGCTCCTGGCGATCGTGCTCGCGTACGAAGTGGCCGGCGCTCTCGCGGCGGGCGTCAGTCTCCGGCCGCGCGGCTGGGACCAGGGCACCTTTCTGGGTCTGGCCAGCGCCGTCGCGGCCGGCAAAGTCATGCGACTGAGCCGCGAGCAGCTCGGCAATGCGCTTTCGCTCGCGCTGGTTCCGCACATTCCGCTGCGCCAGACCCGCGCCGGAGAGCTGTCCATGTGGAAGGGCTGCGCCACCGCGGCGGCCATTCGCGACGGAGTCTTCGCCGCCCAGCTCTCTCAGTTAGGAATGACCGGTCCGCCGGAGCCATTCGAGGGCAAGGACGGATTGTGGGAGCGGGTGACCGATCCATTCGAGTTCAGCTTGCCCTGTCGGACAGACGCTTACGTTCTGGAGCAGACGAGTCTCAAGCTGCATCCGTCGGAGTATCACTCGCAAGCGTTCCTGGACCTGGCGCCGGCAATCGTCGAGCGTGCGCCCGTGCAGGAGATTGCGTCGATCGACATCGAGACGTACTGGTTGTGCTACAGCGAAATTGGCTCCGAGCCGGCCAAGTGGGAGCCCGACAGCCGCGAGACGGCGGACCACAGCCTGCCCTTCATCCTGGCCACCGCGCTGCGCGACGGCGCGCTCACGCTGGGCTCGTTCGGCGATGCAAACCTCCACGACCCGCAGCTGCGCGAGCTGATGCGGCGGATCAGGATCGAGCACAATGCGCGCTTCACCGATCGCTTTCCGGAGGAGCTCGTCAGCCGCCTGGAGGTGACGACCCGGTCTGGTGACAGATTCGTCCTGGATGGCGCATATCCGAAGGGCCACGTGCGCAATCCCGCGACACCAGTCGAAGTGGACGCGAAGTTCGACGCCCTGGCCGCCGGCGTGGTCGGTCCCGAGCGGCGCGAAGCGATCCGCGCCGCGGTCGACCGCCTCGATCAGTGCGAGGACGTCGTGGCGCTGGTCGATACGCTCGTGTGGACCGTGAGGTAGATTTAGAGCCAAAGGAGCAGCACGTCGACATCATGGAAAAGAGCCCAACGCAGAAAGTCGAGACTCCGTCGCAGCACATCGACGGCAGGATCAACGAACTGAGCGATTGGCGGGGAAAGACCCTGGGCAGGTTGCGCGCTCTGATCAAACAGGCCGACCCCAACGTCGTCGAGGAGTGGAAATGGAAAAAGGCGACCAATCCAGGGGTCCCGGTGTGGTCGCACAACGGTCCGATCTGCACCGGCGAGACGTACAAGAGCGTCGTCAAACTGACGTTCTTCAAGGGGGCCGCGCTGAAGGACCCGTCGGGACTGTTCAATTCGAGCCTCGAAGGTAATACGCGGCGCGCCATCGACTTCCACGAGGACGACAAGATCGACGAGAAGGCGTTCACGGCCCTGATTCGAGCCGCGGTGAAACTGAACGAGTCTCGCTAAATGCTTCTGAGCAGACGCGCATGAAACTGGTTCTTTTCAACGAGGGACGTCCAGGTGTGTTGACGGGGCGCGGCATCGTCGACGTCAGCAAGCTGGTCCTGCCATTCGGCGGGCACGACGGCATGTGCTCCATCATCGAGCGCTTCGACGAGCTCGAACCGAAGCTGGCCGCGCTCGCGAGCGACGCTACCGCCCTGCCGTTCGATTCCGTGACGCTGAAGGCGCCCCTGCCGCGTGCAAAGGTGCTGGCGATGGGCGGGAACTACCGCGAAAATGGGCTGCGCCAACCGGCGCCGATGTGGGGGTTCCTCAAGTCGACGGACTCGATCGTGGGCAGCGGCGATACGGTTGTGCTCCCGGACGTCGACGCCAACATCTTCCACCACGAGGCCGAGCTGGTGGTGGTGTTCGGCACGGCGGGCGACCACATTCCGGAGGCGCGGGCCATGGAGCACGTGTTTGGCTTCACGTGCGGGGTCGACGTCTCGGCGCGCATGCCACCCCCGCCTGGCGGAGGCGGCGGCATGGACCGTACACGGATGCCGGTCTCAGGCCACAAGTCGTACAACGGCTTCACGCCACTCGGTCCGTGCATCACCACTCGTAACGAGATCGGCGATCCCGAGCAACTGGATGTGAAGCTGTGGGTGAGCGGGGAGCTCCGACCCGACTACAACACCAGCGACCTTGCGCACAGCATTGCCGAGTCGATCGCCTGGGCCACGGCGATGACGCCGGTGCGAGCCGGGGACGTGTTGTTCATGGGCACCAACCACCAGGGTCTGGGCGCGCTGCAGGACGGCGACCACGTCGACATGGAGATCACCAATATCGGGCGTCTGTCGTTCGAGGTTACCGACCCACTCAAACGGCGCTGGCCGCGCGGCGTCGACGAGGTGACGGCGGCGGACATTCGGACGGGAAGCGGCGCGCCGGGGGCGAAGGCGCGGCCGATGGGGTAAACGGGCTGATGAAAGCCTCGTTGAAGGGCTCCACCGCAGGTGGAATCTCTGTGAAGCCGAGGGCTCGTACCTATGAAAGTGACAGACACAATTTCTCTTGAAAGAGAAACAGAACATTGATCGAGCTCGCGGAGATGCTGCCGCCCACGCCCAGCCCGCTCTGGACGTTGTGCCGTCAGATGGGCGTGGACTACGCCGTCGGCGGCTTGCCCTACGACGACCCGCTCAACGGGGACGACGCGCCGTGGGACTATATGCCGCTGTTGCGCATGAAGCAGCGCTACGAGAACGCCGGTTTCAAACTGGCGGTCATCGAGGCGCGCCCGCCGTACAACAACGTCAAGCGTGGCCTGCCGGGTCGTGACGCGGAGATCGCGGGCATCTGCACACTGATCGAGAACATGGGCAGACTGCGGATCCCGGTCTGGTGCTACGAGTGGATGACGGACTTCAACTGGCTGCGCACCAGTACCAGCGTGCCGTCGCGCGGCGGCTCGGTGGTAACCGGCTACGAGCATGCACTCATGCGCGACGCCCCGCCGTCACCGCTCGGTCCTCTTTCCGAGGAGGAATTGTGGACCAACCTCGAGTATTTCTTGCGGAAAGTGGTACCGGTTGCCGAGAAGTGGAACGTCAAGCTCGCGATGCACCCCGACGATCCGCCGTTGTCTCCGGTTCGCGGAGTGGGACGGATCATGCGCAGCGTGGACAACTACCAGCGGCTGATCGACCTGGTGCCCAGCCCGGTGAACGGCGTCACATTGTGCCAGGGAAATTTCACGCTGATGACGGACGACCTTCCGTCAGTCATCCGTCACTTCGGTGCGCAGCAAAAGGTGTTCTTCGTCCATTTTCGCGACGTGCGCGGCACCGTCGAGAACTTCGTGGAGACCTGGCACGACGACGGCAAGACCGACCTGCTGGCGTGCATGCGCGCCTATCGCGACGTGGGGTTCGAGGGCGTCCTCCGGCCGGACCACGTGCCGACCGTGGAGGGCGAAGCCAACGACCAGCCGGCTTACTCGGTCTACGGGCGGCTGTACGCCATCGGGTATATCCGCGGGCTGCGCGAGGCGGTCTACGCGTAGCCCTCACCCCGCCCTCTCCCAGAGGGAGAGGGTACTTACGCCTAGCCCACCACCCCTCCCAGCGGGAGAGGGTACTTACGCGTAGCCCACCACCTCTCCCTCTGGGAGAGGTCGCGCGAAGCGCGGGTGAGGGTGCTTACTGGTTGCGCCGCCAGGCCTCGTACTCGCCGCGCGCCGCGTCGCTGAGCGGGTAGTAGGTACGCAGGTCACCGCCCTCGGAGAGTCGCAGGCGGCTGAACTCCTCCCACTCCACGTGTTCCGACGCCTTGCGGGCAAGCTCACCCGCGAGTTGGATCGGCACTACGACGGCGCCGTCGTCGTCGGCAATGATCAGGTCACCAGGCAGCACGGTCACGCCGCCGCACGCGATCGGCACGTTGACTGCCGCCGGATAGATACGGGTCTGCGTGTGGAAGTTGGGCGTCACGCCCCGCAGCCACAGACCAAGTCCGAGCTTCTTGATCTCCGCCGAGTCCCGAACGCAACCGTCGATGACCACGCCCGCGCCCCCGCGGCCCTTGAAGTAGGTCATCATCATCGAGCCGAAGACTCCGCTGGTCATGTCGCCTCGCGCGTCGACGACCACGACGTCGCCCCTTCGCGCGTGATACAGCACGTGGCGATGCAACTGGCGTTCGGGGTCCACGTACTCGGATTGCGGATACAGGTCCTCGCGCAGCGGCATGAACTGCAAAGTGAGTGCTGGGCCGACGATCGACACGCCAGGCGTCATGCACGCCGGTCCGTGCATGAACGCGTTGCGGATTCCCAGGCGATTCAGCTCGCCGCTGGCGGTGGCGCTGCCGACGTGCTTCAGAGCGTCAACCAGCGCGCGCGGAGGGCGCTTGATGTCGCGCGTCCTGATTGGCTGCTCGGTCATCGCACGTGCGTCAGGTGTTGGCGCCGTGGGCTTTGAAGACCTCCACCATCGCGTCGTTCGCCTGCTGAACGGATTCCGGGACCCCCATGCCTTTGACGATGACATTCTGGACCATGTCCGGGATAATCAGGCGCGTCTGGACTTCGCCAAGCGCCGCGAACATGTTGGCGTCGGGCGCCGCCGGGTAACTGACGTCCCGGCCGCCTTTCAGGAGGTCGGGATAGAACTCGAACTGAGGCTTGCTGGTCCAGAACTCGTCTTTGGTGCCGTTCTGATAGATGGGGTACCAGCGTCCGCCAACCTTGCTGTACAGCGCCTGAAGCCTGGCCGGATCCATCAGGTAATTGATCAGGTCTTTGCCGCCATCCACGTTCTTACTGCTCTGGAAGATCGACCAGGACCACGAGCCGGAGCTGCTGTACGAGCCGGATTTGCCCGCCGGCATGGGCGCCATCGTCGAGTTGTTGAGCAGATCCTTGTCGTTATCGACCATCCAGCCGTAAATCGACGGCGGGTTGAGCACGAACGCGGCTTGCTTCTTCTGGAAAGCCGCGTTATTGCCAGTGTCGTCCCAGGTTGGCGAATCTGGCGGAATGATCTTGGAGTCCCACCAGCCTTTGATGCGGTTCATCGCCGAGATGGTTTCGGGACTGTTCAGCGCCACCTTGCCTTCTTTGTCGACCAGGGCGCCGCCGTCGTTCCAGATGATGGCCAGCGTATTGCCGAAACAGTCGGGCGTGCGGCCGAGCGTGAACCCGAAGGCGTACAGGTCGGGTGGATTGTTGATCTTCTGACACATCGCGGTCAGGTCGTCGAGCGTCTTGGGGGGGTCCGTGGAGCCGCTGGCTTGCTTGATCAGGTCAGTGCGCGCGAACAGCGGCGAAGAATCGGCTTCGAAGGGGATGCCGTAGTAACTGCTGCCGATTCTGTACAGCGGCTCGACAAAGCTCCAGAAGCCGCCGCTCTGAGCGCTGGTGGCCTTCCACACGTCCGAAACATCGACCAGCAGGTTGCGGCTGGCGTAGTCGACCACATTCGAGGCGGCGGTGAGCATCACCACGTCCGGCGGAGCTTTGGCTTCGATCGCGGCAGCCAGCTTCTGGGGAAACTGGGCGTTTTCGACCACCACGTATTCCACCTGCGTGTTGTTCGCCGAGCCCCATTGCTGCATCTGGTCGCCGAGCAGTTTGTCGCCGTCAGGCGTGAACGACTGCCAGCCCCAGATCGTCAGCTTGGTGCCGTTGGACTTCCCAGTTCCGCCAGACGCGGCGCCGGCGGCAGCCGGCGCTGGCGCGGTCGTCGGGGTAGGTGCAGGCGCCTGGGAGCAGGCCGCGGCGAGCAGCACGCCCGCACCCAGACCCACAAAGCGAAGAAAATCCCGTCGTCTCGGAAGGCCGCGGCCGTTGTCGTATTGATCCTGAGCCATCTGCATGTCCCCTTCGAATTTCAGCCTTTGACGCTGCCAGCCGCCAGGCCGGACACCACCCAGCGCTGCGAAATGACGTACACCAACGCCGGTGGCAGCGTCCCCATTAACGAAGCCGCCATCATTGGCCCCCATGGAAAGGTGTCGCCTCGCACGAGGCCGATCAGCCCGAGGGTGAGGGTCTTTTGCGAGTCGCTGCCGATAAACACCAGTGCATAGAGAAACTCGTTCCAGGACAGGGTGAAGGCGAACAGCGCGACAACCGCGAGCGCCGGCAACGCGATCGGCACCATGATCCGCGCGAGGGCCTGGACGCGTGAGCAGCCGTCGATCAGCGCCGCGTCCTCCAGTTCCGCCGGTACGTTGCGGAAGTAGCCAATCATCATCCATGTCGCAAATGGGACTGTGAACGTCAGATAGGTGACCATCAAGCCGACGATGTTGTCGATCAGACCCAACGAGTAGATCACCTGGAACATGGGGATGAACAGGAGCGTGCCCGGCACCAGGTACGTGACGACGACGCCGCGAGCGACCCAGGGACGTCCCGCAAACGTCAGGCGCACGATGGCGTACGCCGCGAGCGTCCCGATAATCATCGCGGCGCTGGTGGTGACCAGCGTCACCACCAGGCTGTTCTGGATGTAGTGCAGAAACGGCGTCTGCGTCAGCACAAATGCGAAGTGGTCGCCGGTGATCTGGCTGGGGAACAGCGACGCTTCGCGATAAATCAGCAGATTTGGCTTGATCGACGTGACGACAATCCAGTACAGCGGCACGATCGTCCACACGAAAAAGAACAGCAGACCGATGGTGTGCACGAGTCGTCGAACCAGGCGTCCACGTGAGCGAGTCATCGTTCCGAACTGAGGAGCCGCCGTGTCAGGAAATAGATCAACACCATGAAAAATGGCGTGAATACCAGCGAGATGGTAGCGCCCATGCCGAGCCGCTGCGCACCGGCGACGCCGACCTGGTACGCCAGCATGGGAAAGGTCATCGTCGCCCCGGCCGGACCACCATTGGTCAGGACGTAAATGAAGTTGATGCTGGTCGCCGTCCAGATGGTGGACAGCATTGCGGTGATGACGATGATGTTGGCCAGGCCGGGCAGCGTGATGTGGCGGAAACGACCGACCATATCCGCGCCATCGATTTCGGCGGCCTCGTACAGCTCGCCTGGAATGGCTTGCAACCCGGCCAGGAACATCATCGCCCAGAAGGGTGTGCTGGCCCACACCACGGCCAGGACGACCGCCCACAACGCGAGGTCGTAATTGCCGAGCCACTGGATCAGGTCATGCGTGAGGCCCAGCCGCAGCAGGATGAGATTCAGCAGGCCCACCGAGCTACCGTCATACATCCACTTCCAGGTCAGACCCACGATCAGGCTCGGGACGGCCCACGGCAGAAAGAACAACGCGCGCAGGGCGGTCCGGCCGCGAAAGTGCTCGTTGAGCAGCAGCGCCATCGCCATCCCGAGCACGAACTTGCAGGCATCGGCGGCCAGGGTGAACACGACCGTGACGCGCACCGATTGCCAGAACTGGCCGCTCAAGTCGCGGCCCGTGAACAGGTCCTGGTAGTTGCCGAATCCCACCCAGACGCCCGGGCTGCCGACGAACTTGGCCTGGAAGCTCAGCAGAATCGCGGAGACAAACGGATACGCGATCAGCCCGAGCAGCACCAGCAGGCACGGGGCCAGAAAGAACCACGCGGTCGCCCAGTCACGCCCGAGGGTCCGCCGCAGACTCAGTGCCGCTGGCGGCGCGCCACGCGTTCCAACACCAACGAACCTGCCCAGGGCTCGGACGGCCATGAAAGTGCTGACCCCGAGGGTACGCCCTGGCCGCTGACGGCGCCAGTGGCTACATTCGCCGTCATATGCAGCAGAATCATCCAGTTCCAGGCAAGCTCGGCGCGCGGCCGTTCCGCTTCGGCGTCATCGCCGCCAGTGCCCGCTCAGCCGACGAGTGGCTCGCCCGAGTCCGCCGCGCCGAGTCACTCGGCTACCACACGCTGGTCATCCCCGACAATCTCCGCTTCACCCTGGCGCCGCTGCCCGCCCTGGCTGTGGCCGCGGCGGCCACCCGCACGCTGCGCCTGGGCACCTACGTGCTGGCCAACGACCTGCGGCACCCGGTGATGCTGGCCAAGGATGTCGCCACGCTCGACCTGCTCTCGGGCGGGCGCTTCGAGCTTGGCGTCGGCGCCGGTCGGCCGGACTCCGCCGCCGAAAACCGCATGTTGGGCCTCGCGTTCGATGCCGGCGGCGTCCGGGTCGGCCGACTGGCGGAGTCGCTGGGCATCCTGAAGGCGCTACTCGCGGGTCGGCAGCCGGGCGCCGATGGCACGTACTACCACTCGGCCGAAGCCGAGATCTCGCCGCTGCCGCTGCAGCAGCCGCGCCTACCGATCCTGGTCGCCGGCAGCGGTCGGCAGTTGCTGAGCCTGGCGGCGCGCGAAGCCGACATCATTGGTCTCGGGCTGCCGCCAGACAGCACCGAGGCGACCGCCGCCGAGCGCATCGAGTGGATCCGACAAGCCGCTGGCGAGCGCTTCGGCGAGATCGAGCTCAACATCAACCTCATGGCGGTGGGCGACCAGGTGCCGCGCTGGATGGCCGCGCGCATGGGAGTCACCGCCCGGGACCTTGCCGCGCGCGGTTCGATTGCCGCGCTGGCCGGCAGCGTCGATCAGATGTGCCAGGAGCTGGTCCAGCGCCGCGCACGCCTCGGCCTGTCGTATGTGCTGGTGTCCGACGAGCTCATGGAGACCTTCGCGGCCGTCGTGGAGCGCCTGGCCGGTCAGTGACCGGTGCCAGGCTCGGTGAGCGCAACGTCGAAGCCTTCCAGCCCTGGGAAACGGAACTGGGGCCTGCTCCAATCGATGCATTCGAGCATCTGTTGCTCGGTCGAGGTCCACTCGTCAGTTCGACCTTCAATGGCGCGCAGGATGCCGCGCGCGCCGAGCCACTTGCCGTAGGCGCGTTCTCGACCCAGTTCGTCGGCGCGTTGCACCGCGTCGGCCATCTCAAGCTGCGCGGCGTGACTCAGCGCATCGCACAGGGCCTGCAGCTCCGCGTAATGCGCGGGCAGGGCGCAATCGGGGCCGCGAGTGTATGGCCCGCCGCCGAACGGCGTCATAACGCGGTGGTCCACTCAGCCGCCAGTGTACGCTCGAGCGCCGCGTTCAGCTGTGCAGCCCGGCGGGCAAAGGTGTGCTCGGACAGGACTCGCTTTCGAGCCGCGGAGCCGATGGCGCCGCGTCGCTCAGCCGCGAGCCCATCGAGGTGCGCTTCGACGTCGGCGCGCGAATTGGCCAGCAACACTTCCCGGCCCGGTTCCAGCACGGACTCCAGCCCGGGCCAGGTGTCGGTGATGATGCACGCGCCGCACGCGGCGGCCTCGAACAGGCGCGAGGCGGGCGACCAACCGTAGGCGCGCATCGCTTCCCGAGTGAGATTCAATGTCGCGAGCGTGCTCGAGTAAAAGGCGGCATGCTCGCGTGGATACAGGTGGACGATGTGTCGGACATTGGCCGGCAGGTCCATCGGCGGGTACTGCGGACCGGCGAGCAGGAATCGGTCGCGCGGCCGACGTTCGGCCGTGTGCAGCAACAGCTCCTGCAGGCGCGGCTGGCGATCGGCCGCGTAGGTCCCCATGTACCCGAGCACACCGGCGAAACGCGGGTCCGGCGGGACCGGGCGGTACAGCTCCGGATCGACACCACACAGCAGCGCTTCGGCGTGTCGTGCATGCCAGCGCTGCTCCAGCTCCTCGAGCGCGGGTCCGCCGGTGAATGAAAAATAGACTTCGAAGTACGGGATCTGCTCGCCGCGCAGGTAGTCGGTCTGGCCGGACCTGGACAGCTCGGTGAGCGTGACTGGCGTATCGATGTCGTAGAAGAACAGTGGCCGCCCGGTGGTCGTCAGCCAGTCGACAATCGCGGCGCCCTCGCGCACGTAAGAGCCGACGAGCACCGCGTCCGCCGACTGGACCGCGCCAGCGGTTTCGCTCCGCCAGTCGTCATAGAACCGCAGGTCGCAGTAGTCGGCGACCGGTACGTCGCGGTTCGAGCGGTACCACTCGACATCGCGTTCCAGGAAGGTGATTTCCCAGCCAAGCGCGGCAAGCTCGCGAGACAGGCCGCGGAACGGAATGGCGTGACCATTGCCCCACGACGACGACAGGCTCAAACCGTAGATCGCCAGGCGGCGCGTCATCTGGCATATTCCAGCGCGAGGGCCGTGTCGAGCTCGAGGGCACGCCGCGCGTACGTGTGATCGACAAGTACGCGGTGACGGGCCGCGGCGCCGATGCTCGCCGCGCGTGAGCCGTCGATGGCGCGGAGGTACGCGGCAATATCGGCCGCGCTCGAGGCGACCAGTATCTCCGACTCCGGACAGAAAAAGGTCGAGATTCCCTCCCACGCGTCGGTCACGACGCACGCTGCGCACCCGGCGGCCTCGAAGACGCGCGTCGGTGGGCTGTAGCCGGTGGATGCCATGTCGGAGCGATTGATATTGAGCACCAGGCGCGCCGAGCAATTCCAGCCGCGATGCTCCGCGGTGGGGACGTGTCCGATCCAGCGCACGTTGGAGGGCAGGGGCACGTCGCCCCAGCCGTTGCCGCCAAGCACAAGCGACGACTCGGGCGACAACTCGGCGGCGCGGAAGAACAGGTCGTGCACCCGCTGCTCGCGGTCAGGCATGCGGTTGCCCATGAACAGCAGATCGCAGGCTCGGGTTGGATCGGGCCGGACGGGGAAGTATTCGTCAGGGTCGACGGCGTTGTAGACAAGCAGTGTCCGTCGCGCGCCAAGCCGTGCGTACGCGGATTGGACCGGTGGACCGCCGCCATACAGCAGGATCAGATCGAACCTGGGGATGAGTGACCTGAACGTGTCTGGCGCATCCGGCGGCTCCGCGCGGGCGGCAGCCAGCGTCTGAGGCGCGTCCACGTCCCAGAAGGCTACCCGCGTGTCAGGCTGTTGCAAGTCGAGGACCGCCGCGGCCAGCTCCATGTCCCAACCACCGACCCCGCTGCACTTGGCGACAAGGTCCGCGCCACGCGCGCGCTCCAGCTCGATCGCGAGGTCGCTCCAGTCGTGACACACGCGGACCTCCGCGTACGGTGGCTCCTCCAGCAGGTCACGATGCGCCTGGCGCTCGTAGAGGTCCGGTTCGACGAACACGATGTGATGGCCGCGATCGTGAAGCGCCTTGCAGATGCCGCGGTAGTAGGTAGCGGCGCCATTCCAGTACGCGGACACGAGGCTGGAGCCGAACAGGACGATCTTCACTTCGGCGGATCCTGACCATTGCCGACGATGTGGAGGAGCTGCTCGGCGCGATGGTCGCAAGTATGCCGCTCGAGGATCGTCTGTCGACCGTGTCCGCCGAGGGCGGTTCTCAGCGCGTCGTCCGAACAGAACCTGCGAATCAGCTCGCGCATCTCGTCGGGCGAGCGGGCGACAGCATAGTCGGCGCCGGCCTCGAACAGGTCGTCGGTGTCGTCCCAGGGTAGAGAGATCAGGCACGCGCCGCTCGCTAGCGCCTCGAAGACGCGGATGGTCGGCGTTCCTGGCAGCAGCTCAACGTACTGTCGGCGTGGAATGTGGAGCACGACCCGAGCGGCGCTGTAGATGCTCGGGACCAACACGTTGGGAACCCACCCGCCGTAGTCGATGTCGAGTCCATTGTTGAGCCGAGCCAGGACCTTCTCGGGATATCGGACGCCGTAGACGGCGTACGTGAGGTCCGGCATCGACAGCCGCGGCGTGAACACGTAGTCCTCCAGCTCAGCCGAGCGGTCGCCGTCGCCGTAATTGCCGACGAACACGACGTCGGTCACCTTGGGCACGTCCAGTGGAGAAAAGACGGTGACGTCGGCGGCTTCGTGCAGCACACTCACCCGGTCGAACCCAAGCAACCGGTAGCGCTCGGCCAACGATGGACTGAACGCCAGGATGCCGGTATACGCCTCGAGACCCAGCGACGAGCGGTACTCGACGTCGAGGACGACGCGGTAATGCGTGTCGTGAAAATACGCCGGTTTACCCGTCTCCCGACACAACTGGCCCAGGCGGCGAATGACACTCGCGTCGTTCCATTCATGGACCACGCACACATCGGCGTCGGCAACGCGCCCACGCAACCAGCTTTCCAGGTCAGCGTCAAGCGAATAGCGTTCAAATTTGAGGTCTGGAAAGCGGTCGACGAAGTCCCCCACTGCCGTCGGCCTCAACCGCAGCAGGTTGCTGAGCGACCAGTTGTCCACCTGCTCGTAACACACCACGGGGTGCCCGCGTGACTGCAGCGCGCGCATGAGCCCGCGCAGAAAGTGCGCGTTGCCATGGTTCCAGTCCGATATGACAGACTGGTAGAAGAACCCGAAGCGTGTCATGCGACGCGCCTCATGCAGGTCGTGGCATAGACGGCGCGATACTGGGCAGCCATGCGCGCGGCCGAGTAGCTCGACTGCGCTCGCGCCCGCGCGGCGCGCGCAAACGCCTGCCGCACATCCGACTGCGCCAGAAGTAGACGCCACTTGCGTCGAAGGTCGTCGGCGTCACCGGATTTGAAAAAGCACGCGGCGCCGTCCCAGAGCTCGCGATACGACGGGATGTCGCTGAGCAGCAGGGCGCAGCCGTGCTGCGCGGCTTGCAGCGGCACGAGCCCGAAGGGGTCGTAGCGCGCCGGAGAAAGATACACGCTGATGCGGTCCAGCAAGTTCTGGAGGTCAGCGCGGTCGAGCACTCCGAGGGGATGCAGGGGTGGAGGCACTTCGGCTGCCATCAGCGATTCAGGATGGCGACGCTCGCCCGCGAGCAGCACCTCTCCAGGCGTCCAACCGCTCGCGGCCGTCGCGGCCAGTGAAACGTTCTTTGCGGCGTCCCAGATGCGCCCGGCGACAAGCGTGGTTGGCTGCCGGGGCGCGTTGGCGGGGCTGGCTGACCACCCGTTGTGGATGACCTCGATGTCGCGGCCGCACGCGTACAGCTCCTGGACTTCCTGGGCGAGAAAGCGCGAAACCGCCACCACGCGAGTGGCGCGGACAAGAGCGTCACGCACAAGGTCGCGATACGCCATCCATTCGGGGGGGATCACGGCCGTACCGAGTGTCCAGCGCCGCCAGCTCAACACGTCGCTGTGTAGCGTCAGGACGACTGGCACATCGACCTCCGCACACGCGGCGGCGAACTGGTTCGCGTGGATCAGGTCGTATCCCTGAGTGGCGATGTGGCTGACCAGTTGTCGCGTGTGGGCCACATCGGCCGCCGAATCTTGCATCCATTCGAGCTTCACCGGCTCGACGCGCAGCGCGGCGCCGGCGGCGGCGGCGTCCGCGCGCTGCGCGACAGTTGGAACGCCCAGGGCCAGGAGCGTCACCTGCCAGTCAGCTGAGAGTTCGGCCGCCAGACAGACGCTGAAGTCCCACACGCCACCAACCACGTCCGTGGTCAGCAGCACGCGCGGGCGGCTCACGCGGTCGGGCCTGTCTGAATCGCGCGCGTGAGGAGACCGTCGGACTGCGTCAGCACCAGGTCCGGCGTGTGTCCGTTGGAGCGGGCGCCGTCCGCCAGAATTCGGGCCCAGGCCCACAGGCGCTCAAGGCCGTCGTCGATCTGGACTCGCGGCGACCAGCCAAAGTCACGCTGCGCCTTGCACGTGTCGCTGACGTAGATCGGCTGATCGCCGGGACGCCAGGTGCTGAAGCGTGCCGCGAGCGAATGGCCGGCAAGACGTTCCAGTCGCGGCCGGAGCTCGTGCCAGATCGAGATGGCCTGCGACGGCCCGCCGCCGATGTTGTACACGTTGCCGGCCGTGCGTTCGATCCTCAGCGCCGCCAGTCTGAACGCGCGCACGAGGTCGTCGATGTACAGCAGGTCGCGCACTTGCTTGCCATTGCCGTAAATCATGAGCGGCCGGTCTTCGGCGACAGCACGCATAAAGTGGGCGACCCAGCCCTGGTCCTCGTTGCCGAACTGACGCGGACCATAAATGCAGGACATGCGGAAGACCACCGTGCGCAGACCATAAATGCGCGAGTAATCGTGGACGTACTGGTCAGCCGCGCCTTTTGAGCAGCCGTACGGCGAATGGAAATCGAGCGGCTCCGACTCGTCGATGCCGCGCGCGTCGATTTCGGGATCGCAAAAACGGTAGCGCGTATCTGACTCGGCGGCGCGCCGGTGCGGGAGGGCGCCATAGACTTTGTTTGTCGAGGTAAAGAAGAGCATTGGCGGTGTGCGCGCCTGACTGCCGCGCACCGCTTCCAGCACGTTGTGCGTGCCGCAGAGATTGACGTCGAGGTCCTCCCGGGGCTCGACCACCGAGCGGGTGACCGCGGTCTGTGCCGCGAAGTGATAGACGATGTGCGCGTCGGCTTCGCCGACAACCGACCGCACCGCCTGGGTGTCGCGGACGTCACCTCGCGTAAAGCACAAGCTGCCCGGCGGCGCCATGCTCTGCAGCCACTCCAGGTTGCGCTCGCTGCCGGGCCGGGCGAGGCTGTCGAACACGGTGACGCGGTGGCCCTCGCGGAGGAACGCGGCTGAGACGTTGCTCCCGATGAATCCGGCGCCGCCGGTGACGACAACATGCAACCGGTCGTCGCCGCGACGATCAGCAGTGGACGTCGTCATGCTCACACTCCGCTGCCAGGCGAAGACCGGGTATCCTCTGGGGCCGTCGGCAAAGCGATGAAGCGCTGGACCTCAGATTCGGGAACGCGATAGCCCAGTCGTGTGCCGCCGGGGCGGACGGCGCGCAATCTTCCGCTGCGTATCCAGCGGCGCACCGTTTCCGGTGACGAGCGCACGCGCTCGGCAACCTCTCGCACTGTGAGCAAGCGTTGATCGTTCAAGGCGTTCTAATCCGTGAAAATGATCTGGAGTCCGACGCTGCCCATCCCAGTGTCGAGAACCTCGCGTTGTCGTGAGAACCTCTACATTCAGCGTACAACACGATTCAAGTAGCCGCAAGGTTGGTCAAGTCGCGACTAATCTGTTGGGTGCTGACGGGTGCGTAGCGACGCACAATTGTCTCGCAGAAATCCGCGAAATCTGACAACTGGAGTGGCGGACTGGTATGGTGGGGAACGCGACCGGCGCGCGCCGGCGTGAAACACAATGTCAGCGTTACGTCGAATGGCTCGAGCCGTCGCATGACCCAGTCGAACCAATCCACGGCGTCGGGCCGATCCCAGTCGGCCCAGCCAATTCCGGTCCGCAGTCGACGCACGCCGAGGCCGTCCAGCAGACCCAGCATGCGCTGGAAGCGCGCTTCTTCACGCCAGTACACCCATTCGCACACGCCAACACCCCGCTGCGCCCATCGGGCCAGGCGCGCGGCGGCCGGTTTTGGCTTCCCGCGGGCATCGCACACGCCCATGCGGAAATGCCGGTAATAGGCCATGCCTTCCGAACCTCGGTGACGGGTGACCGCCTCCCAGTTTTCGGGGAGGTCCATCAGGCTATACCAGAAGACGCGCTCGACCGACGGCGCGAGCTGCTCCAGCAGGGCGTCGACGGCCCACGCCTGGAGTGCCTCCGACGCGATGCTCGAGGCGCCCACCTCGGTGGCCCACACCGGCTTGCCGCGCGCCGCCGCACGCAGAGCATGAACGCGCCCGGACCACTCGTCCAGATGCCAGCGGTTCCAGTCCAGTGGAAAACCGTGCACAGCCACGACGTCCACCGCGTCGTGGACGCCGCGGCTGAACACGTTCTGAACGAATGCTGGATCGATCGGCGAGATACCTCCCAGCACTCGTGTCAGTCCTGGTGCGACATACTCCAGGCGTTGACCCGCCAGGCGGATCATCTCGGCGAACTCCGACCAGTCCTGGTCCTGGGTGCGATCCCAGTGTGACAGGTTATTTGGCTCGTTCCAGAGCATCACTGCTTCGATCACGTGGCGCCTGTTATGGGTGTGGGCTCGCAAACGTACACCTCTTGGCACGGGTGATCCAACACGCTGAGATTGCACGTCCGCAGCAGCGCCCGCGTGCAGGCGGGATTGGGAATCCACCAGTTGGTCTTGTCGCCGGCGTAGCGGTGTTCGATGAAATACATGCGCGGAAACCGCTCGTCGAAGAACACGTCGCGTTCGTCGAACGGAAGGTCATCCGCGAAGTCGGTTATGTCCCAACTGCCGCGTTCCATCGTCTGAAACAGCAACCTGCCGCGCACCAGCCTGGCGACCTTCTCGAGGGCATACAGCGGATGGCGCAGGTGGTACAGCACACCCATGAATACCACAAAGTCGAAGGACTCCGTGCCGACAAGCCGGTCGATGTCGTACACGTCGCCCCGCACGAACTCCACGTCCAGTCCGAGTTGCTCGGCGGCAAAGCGCGCCTGAGTCAGGTACGCGGGATCGTGGTCCACGCCCAGCACGCGGCTGGCGCCGCGGCGCTTCATCTCGAACGAGTAGAAGCCAGCGTTGCAACCGATGTCGAGCACGGATAGACCGTGCAGGTCATCCGGCACCGCTTGCTTGAAGAACTGCCAGAAGTTCGCCGGGAAGTCGCCGAGAGGGTGCAGTGGGGCGGTCTGGACCTCCTCCACCTGGTCGCGAAGGCGCAGGTTGTGAAACCAGGGGCCGAGCTCGGAGACCCGTCTCTGTAACAACGAGGTCATACGCTCTCTCGCAGGGCGCTGATGGCCGCGCGGTAGCCCTCAACGGTTCCGACGTCGAAGTAGCGTTCGCCCGCGCGGATTCCGCGAGCGCGGCCGCCGCGGCGCAGGTATTCGTTGACGAGCGTGCCGATGTACTCGTCGCCGCGCCCCGGTGCGCACCAGAGCGCGTGCAATTCCTGAAAGACGCGACCCGGCATGCGGAAGGCGCCCCATACCCAGTTGGTACTCGGCTGGCGCGCCTTGACCTGAACTTCGAGCACCTGCTCTCCGCGGGTCACCACCGCGTCGAACTGGTCCGGCCGGTCCACGCGAAACAGCAGGAACGAGAGCTCGCAACCGCCCAGGGCACAGTAGCCGCCGGCGGGGAACCAGACGGTGTCAGGCAGACCAATCAGCACTTCCTCATCGTCGCGCATGACCTGCAAGCCACGAAACAGCGCGTCGCACAGGCCGAGCGGCCGCTCCTGGACCACGTAGCAGAACCGACCGGCTTCGGAGTGACGCGAGTAATAGGTCAGGATGTCCGTCTTTTCGGGCGACAGCACGAAACAGATGCGATCCGCGCCCGCCAGCAGCATGCGCTCCACCAGAAACTCGCTGACCGCCTTCGGGCGTTCGACGCCGTGCTCGTCCCGCGTACTGCCGACCGGCAGCATTTCCTTGGAAAACGCCAGTGGCTGGAGCCGGCTCGCGGCGCCGGCGGCCGGCACGACGCCTAACACGCGGCCTCGCACGCCGCCACCAGCTCGGCCGCGCGCGTCGCACCCGTATGCTGCGCCAGGGTCCGCTCGCGGGCGGCGGCGCTGATGCGCCGGACCTGCGCGTCGTCGGCCTCCAGCGCGTGCATGACCTGCTCCGGCGAATCGGCCACGACGATCTCAGCCTCGGGTTCGAAAAATGCGTCGAGGCCGGGCCACCGATCGGTCACAATCGGCGCGCCGCACGCCGCGGCCTCGAAAAGCCGTCCGGATGGGGTGTATCCCCACGCCCGCATCGCGCGCCGCGTGACGTTCAGGGTCAGGCGATTGGCGGAATAAAAAGCCGGGTGCTGCGCCGGGTCGAGATGCAGGCGGCGGCCGACGTTGGCCGGCCAATCGATCTCGCTCGGATACAACGACCCGGCGAGGAAAAAACGATCGTCCGGCCGTCGACGCGCCGGCTCGAACAGCAACCGTTCAACACCTGGTTGACGGTCGGCCGCGTACGTGCCCAGATAGCCGAGAGCGCAGCGGAACTGGTGCGGCGGGTCGGCGACCGGCACGTGAACCTCGGGGTCCACTGACCCGTAGAGCGGTATGGCGCGTCTGGCGCCCCACCGCGACTCGAGCGCATCGAGGATCGGACCCCCGGTAAAACTGAGGTACACGTCGAACTCGGGAATCAGGTCCGGCGTGAGATACTGGGCGCCACCAGGCACCGCGAGGCCGTGCTCCGCGAGCGCAGCCAGCGTGACAGGCGTGTCGAGGTCGTAAAAGGCGCGCACTGGACCACGCGCGCCGAGGACCAGCCGACACGCTTCCAGACCGTCTGGACAGTACGAAGTCACCATCGCCACATCACACTCCTGCACGGACCGGCGCGCGCGGTTGACGACGGACGGCCAGTCGGAGTAGAGCACCAGATCGCAGAAATCCGGCGCGGGCAGGTCGCGGCGCTGACGGTAGTAGTCGACGTCGCGCTCGAAGAACGTCGCGCGGTGGCCCGCTCGGTATAGCCCCTTGAGCAGGCCCCGCAGCGGAGTCGCGTGGCCATTGGCCCAGGCCGACGAAAGGGTCATGCCGAAGATCGTGAAGCGCAAGAGATCCGCTCGGCCCCTTGCAGAGTGCATGCCACCCGCCGCGCGGGCACGCCGCTTGCCCCTGGCCGTGGTGTGGCGCACGCACCGGATGTCTTGCGGGGCGCCGTCGAGCTGTGGACCACGGCGATGCGCGAGGGGGACTTCGAACGCGCCTGGCGCGTCGCCGACGACCAGATTGCTCGCCGACCACCCGGTGCGACCTGCTGGCATCTGCCGCGCCATGAACAGTGGATCTGGAACGGTGCGCCACTGGACGATGCGCGTGTGCTGGTGCGCTGCTATCACGGTCTCGGCGACACGCTGCAGTTCGCCCGTTTCCTGCCCGAGCTGCGGGCTCGGGCATCGCAGACCACTGTCTGGGTCCAGCCGTTCCTTGCACCGTTGCTGGCAACGATGGCTGACATCGGACGGCTCCTGCCGCTTCACGATGGCGATCCGTGCGTGGATTACGATGTGGATATCGAAATCATGGAGCTTGCGCACGCTCTGCGGGTGACACCCCAGGTCCTGCCTGGCCGAATTCCGTACCTGCACGTGCCGCCTGGTTCGCGGCCGAGCAAGCAGTTTTCGGTCGGAGTTGTGACGCAAGCGGGCAAATGGGACGAGGAGCGTTCGATTCTTCCCAGTCAACTGGACCTCGGCGTCGAGGGTGTCGCGCTCTTCAGTCTGCAGCTCGCGCCGCCGTTACCGGGTATGCGCGATGCCAGCACGCCCGACCCACTGCTGCTGGCGGCGCGCGTGCAGGCCATGGACCTGGTGATCACGGTCGATACGATGCTCGCCCATCTGGCGGGCGCGCTCGGCGTGCGCACGTGGGTGCTGCTGCCGTTCGACGCCGATTGGCGGTGGCTGACCGACAGGACGGATTCGCCCTGGTATCCGACCGTGCGGCTGTGGCGCCAACCACGCCCGGGCGACTGGCGGTCGGTGCTCGACGCCGTTCGGGTGGAGCTCAGCACGTGCGCGCGTTGCGGTTAGTGGCGCCGCGTCGAGCGGAGTGCGTCGAGGTTCCCGAACCTTCGCCAGGCCCCGGCGAGGTCCGCGTGCGCATTGACGCGTGTGGCGTGTGCGGTTCCGACCTGAACTCTTGGCGCGGCGTACCGGGTGTGGAGTTTCCGCTGCCGGCCGGCGCGCCTGGGCACGAGACGTACGGCGAGGTGCTCGCCCTCGGACAGGACGTGGTAGGCCTCGGCGTCGGCCAGCGTGTCACGGGTCTGATGTGGAACGGATTCGCCGAGTCTGGCATCGCCAGCGTGGACAACCTGCTGCCGGTCCCGGTCGAACTGGGCCCCGGCCCCGTCATCGGCGAGCCGTTGGCGTGCGCGATGAACGTCATCCGCCGCTCCGGCGTCGCGCCTGGGGATCGGGTAGCGATCGTCGGCTTCGGGTACCTGGCGGCGCTCGTCGCTCACCTGCTTCCGACCGAACCTGGCGAGTGGATCGCGATTTCACGGCGGTGCGAGAGCCGCGCACTGGCCAGGCACATGGGCGCCAGCGCCGTGTACGACTTCAGCAGCGTGCCGGACAGCGCGTGGGACAGCTTCGATATTGTCATCGAAGCGACCGGCGTGCAGGCAGCGCTCGACGTCGCGACCTGGCTCACCGCCAGCGCTGGCCGGCTGGTCATCGCCGGCTACCACGCGGACGGACCGCGCACGGTCAACATGCAGAGCTGGAACTGGAAGGGCATCGACGTGATCAACGCCCACGCGCGCCGACCGGACGTGTATCTCGACGCGCTCCGCCGGTCGTTCGAGGTCCTCCGCCAGCGACCGCTGCCAGCCCTGGTCAGCCACACCTGGCCGCTGGACCGCGCTGCCGACGCGTTTGCGGCGGCCGAGGCGCGCCCGCCAGGCTTCACCAAGGGCCTGGTCATTCCATGACCACGGGTCTCGGCGTGGCCGGGCTCGGCGGGTTGGGGGAGGCCCTCATCAAGGATGCGGTTGCGACCGAGGGCTTGCGCGTCGTCGCGGTGCAGGACGTCGTGCCCGGCCGAGCGCGGGCGGTGGCCGAACAGTACGCGGTGGATTGGTCCGGCGAGCGCTTCGACGCATTGCTCGGCGCGCCGCGGGTGGACGCCATCGTCATCTGCACGCCCAATGCGCTGCACGCCGCGCAGGCACAGGCCGCGCTGGATGCCGGTAAACACGCGCTGGTCCAGAAGCCGCTGGCTTTGACGTGCGGCGACGCGCAAGCGACACTCGACGCGGCGCGGCGTGGCAACCGACTCCTGTTCGTGGATTACAGCTACCGGTTTCTCGACACGATCGCAGTCCTCCGTCAGCACCTGCCACATACGAACGCAATCCGCGGCGTCCGAGCGACGTTCCACAACATTTACGGGCCTGGCGTTGAAAAGCGGTGGTTCTACGAGCCGGCGCTCAGCGGGGGCGGCGCGTTGACCGACCTCGGGGTACACTTGCTGGACCTCGCGGTGTGGATGCTCGCACCCCGAGAGGTGCGGCTGGAGTCCGTATCGTTTGCGGGCGACGGTCCGGTTGAAACGGACGGTCGCCTGCTGGTCGCGGCCGATGGAATCCCGATACAGGTCGACGTCAGCTGGAACAGCCCGTTGCCCGCCACGCAGATATCGTTCGAGGTGCGGACGTCGGAGCACACGCTGCGGTGGGAAAATGTCGATGGCAGCTTCTTTCACTTCCGCACGACGGTCGATGGACGAGTGGTCGCCGAGCGGGAAACAACGCTGCGCGAAGATACGCTGCGCGCGTTCAAGAGGGCGTTGGCAAGCGGAACCGCACCCTCCGTCGATACGCGAGTCTACGCGCTGCTGGACCAGGCCTACGGTCGGGACGCTCAGTCAGGTACCTCGTAGGGCACGCTCAGCACGCTCGTCCGCGGGCGGAACATCAACGCCCATTTCAACCGCTACGTCAGATAATTTCGCAGGAGTGGATGCACCAGCGGACCCGCATCGTCTCGGGCAGCACCACCGTCACCACGGTCCGTGGTCCACCAGTGGACTGCAGGAAGTCGATGTAGCGTATGAGCGCCTCCGCCGTCTCACGATACGGCGACTCCAGGACCACCAGCGGAATGCCGAGATGTGTTGCGTTCCAATTGGTCTGCAACTGAGCGGCTGCCTTTCGGTCGTCGGTGACGTGCACCGCGGCGACTCGCGCGGCCGCCTTCCGTCGCGCGCGCCGCCGAACAACGACTCCGCGTACGCGATGGCGTGCAGCGCCAGCCGGTCGGTATCGGGCCACCGGCACGAGCAGATGATGATCGAGGCTCTCGCGCTCCCGCTGCAAGAAGCCTCCGGCCTCCGATGTCTCGATGTGCAAGTGGGCCTGCAGCCGCCGATTGTGCGCACCGACCGCGTTGATCGTCATGCGCCAGTGCCAGCCGTTGCCGCGCTTGCGCCACCAGCGAAGCACCATGCCGAGCTGCGAAAACGTGAAGGTGAGAAAACGCGCCGACGGTGAAGAGCGGCACCAGTCCCGCCACGCTGCCCTGGAACACCAGGATCAACACCGCCGAGACGGCGGCGATCAGGACAATGCCGTTGCTGAACGACAGACGCACTCCCCGAGCCGAGAAGGCGCTCGGCACGTAGCCGTCATTGCCGAGCATTGCGAGCAGCCGCGGAAAATCCGCGAAGCCGGTGTCGGCGGCGAGCATCAACATCAGCAGCGCCAGACCCTGCAAGACGATGTACAGGGCGCCCTGGCCGACGAGCGTGCGCGTGACCTGGCTGAGCACGGTCTCGACTTCGTCAGGGTCCGCCACCACCCCGAGGCGCGCGCTGACGAAGGCGACTGCTTCGGTGGGTTGGGCCAGGAGCCCCGCGGCGCTCGGGGGCGGCACGTAGGTCGGCAGCCTGCCGGTCGTCGATCTATAGACGCCGAATGCCACGATCCCGAGCGTGCCCAGGATGTACAGGTGCACGGGTGCGGAGAACAGTGCCCGCCGCGCGGATACCGCGCAGGTTGGCAAGCATCAGAAATACCAGCACGCCCAGATTGATCAGGACGCGCGCGCCCGCCACGTCCGGCACCGCCGACGTCAGAGATTGCACGCCGGTCGCGATCGAGACCGAGACGTCGAGGGTGTAGTCGACCAGCAGCGCCGCCGCAGCGATCACCCCGAGTGTCGGCGCCAGGTAGGTTGTCGCTGGCTACGGTGTAGCCGCCGGCTCCGGTTGGGTAAGCCCGAATGGTCTGGAGGTACGAGGTGGCCCGATCGTCAGCAAGACGACGATCGAGATCCCGATTGGGACCGCGAGCCCATCGCCATCAGGATTCCGAGGCGCTCGGTCCGCTCGAGTCGGGTTGGCAGCGGCGCGCCCAGGGCCAGCCGCCGCAGCTTCGGCAGAAAACGACTGCCCGGCCCGCGCGGTTCTGGCTCGGAGCGAATCGAGTAGATGTTCGGCGCGACCTCGCGGACGCCGGGGACTACGGATTCGGTCTGTCGTCCTTCGTCGAGGTCCGCGGACACGACCGGCCTAGTGCACAGGACATGCCGACACCAGCTCCTCTCCCTCTCCCTCTGGGAAAGGGCGGGGGTGAGGGGAGGTTATGTGGACACTTGCTCGAGGATCGCCTGGCGCTGGTTGATGCCCCAGATGAGGACGAGCAGCGACGGCACCAGCGCGCCGGGAATCACCATGAACAGGATCCAGCCGAGATGGTTGGGTCCCATCAGAAAGAGCACACCCGTCAGGGTGATGCCACCCCACGCGCCCAGGTGCCCCAGACCATCGGTCCAGCTGAAGGCCATGGACCGCATGCGCGTGGGAAATGACACGGCGGTGTAGTTGTACATGTTGAACAGCCACAGGCCACCGCCAATCGAGCCGAGCGTGTAGAACACGGCCATGGCCGGCGCGGTCGGCACCAGGAAAATCACAATGTACGACACGCTGAAAAGCACCGACAGCGCAAAGATCACCTTGCGGCGCTCCACTCGCTCTCCGAGCTGCGCATTCGCCCAGAACGCTCCGAAGCGGATGACGCCAGAAACAGTGATCAGCGCGAAAACGAACTGGGCGGTCATGCCGTGGTCGGCCATGTAGACCGCCGCGAAGCTCGGCGCACCGTAGACGATACCCGCGTAGCCAAGAAACCAGGCCGCGAGCAGAATCAGCGTGCGCTGTCGATACAGGCCGCTGGTAAACAGCTCGCGCCAGGCCCCGCGGCCAGCCTTCACCACCGGACGTGGCGCGGAATCGGGCTCCGGCAATGGCTCGCGCGTGTACCGCTGGCAGCGATTCTCGAGCACCTCGATTGCCTTTTCGGCGTCGGCCTGACGGCCGTGCGCTTCGAGCCAGCGCGGCGACTCGGGCAGACGCCAGACAAGCAGCGGCAAGAGGATAAACAGCTGAGAGATGGCCATCAGGTAGACGTACCACTGCCAGTGACTGGGAATGAGCCAGAACGCCAGCAGTCCGCTGATGACGGTGATCACCGCCGTCACGCTTTGCGAGCCAAGCAGTACGCGGTTGCGGACGGGAGGAGGCACGATCTCGGAGATGTACACCGCGTGTGTGGCGACGATGGCGCCAACACCCAGCGTGCTCAGGATGGACAGGACCACGAGTGCCCAGAAATTCGTGACGAACGCGAATGGCCAGACGAAGATGCCGGCGAGGAAGGCTGCCGCCATGATCGCCGGACGGCGACCGTAGCGGTCCGAAAGCTGGCCCATGACGAACGCGCCGATGAGTACGCCCAGGCCCACTTCCAGGGCCTGGATCACCGCGTACTGCACCACGGTCAGCACGTTGGCGGGTGCCCAGACGAACGGATATAGCCGGCCCGCGATGCCGTCGGTATCGACGATGATCAGCCCCCAGGCGATCTGTGTCAGAATTGCCAGCTCCCATTGCACGGGTGTCAACGGCAACCGGTCGATGCGAGCGGCAATCCTGCCTGGCACCGGCGTGGGCGCCTGGACGGCAACGCCGTTGGTCACCGCAGCTGGAGAAATCCCGGAACCTGCCACCTCGGTCATGTGCGCCCCCGACTCCTGCGCAATCGTGTGCGTCTACACGTCGAACGCCAACTCGGCTCCCTGTCCTGGGCGGCGCTGTTGCGGGCGGCCGCCTCCACCGAACGTATCTCGCGCCCGGAACCGTGTCAAGCAACGTCTAACAGGTTGATGAACACCCCTCGAAGGGCTCCACCTTTCGAGGTGCCGGGAATTCTTCTCTGGAGAGAAGCAGACCTCGTCAGCAACCTGTTAGGTGACGTTGGCAGGTGATGACAAACGTCTCGAAGGGCTCCACCGTAAGTGGAATCACTGAACCTGCGTTCCTCAGCGGGCGCTCGCCCACGTGTGTGGCCGCCACGTTTTGACCGTGCACAGTCGAGTGAAAACCGGCGTTGCTCTCCCGCGAGCGCACCGCCGGTCGGCATGACTACTTCGCCGTCGCAGGTTCCCATACCGCTGAAGCGGCCCTCGTGGGCTCCTGCGCAGCGTAACCCTGGATGGGTGTGTCCCAGTCGATGCGGTAGCCCTGCACCCAGCCGAACATCTTTTCCGGGCTGGCAAAGGTCTTGACCGCCACACGCATCATCAGCGTCATCAGCGCGCTGGCGATCGGTCCGGCGGCTTTGCGCTGATTGGCGCGCGCCGCCTGGGCCGCGATGCGGGTGACCCTCTGCCGGCGGAGCTGCTCGTACGCGGCGAACGCTACGGAAGGATCGTCGATGTCCCGCAGACAGCGCGCCAGCTCGACCGAGCTTTCGACCGCCAGCGACACACCCTGACCGGAGCTGTGGTTGGGCGCGTGCGCGGAGTCGCCGACGAGCACCATCCGGCCCCGGCGCCAGTGCGGCACTTCGGGCAGCATGTCCGTCGAGCCCAGCGCCAGGACACTCTCGGGAATCGCGTGCGCGATCAGCTGTTCAGCGGGCACGTCGCCGGCGTAGGTGTCGCCGAGGCGAGTCAGCCAGTCGCGCGTCGGGATCGACCGCGCTTCGGCCGTGGACATGTACTGCTTGCTCGGCAGGTTCGCGAACCAGGCGGGGCGGCCGTTCGGTTGCAGCCAGTAGCCGAGGAAGGCGCGCTTGCCTTGCACAAAGTAGATCGCGTCCGTGCGGCCAGGCAGCTCGAGGTCGGACTCACCGCCGAGACCCAGCAGACCGTCGGGCCGCGGTTCCGGGGCCTCGGAATCGATCAGCTTGCGCACGGTGGAGTGGATCCCGTCGGCGCCGATGAGCACGTCTGCCGTGGCGGTCGTCCCATCCTCGAAGGTGGCAGTGATCGCCGTGTCCGTTTCGTGCACCGCGACCAGACGCTTGGCGTGCTCCAGGTGGATGCCCTGGGCGGTGGCCGCGCCGCGCACCACGCGGTACAGGTCTGACCGCCACATGAGCTGGCTGTCCGGCAGGCCGGGCAGGGCGGGCACCTGCATGATCGGTTTGCCGCATGCATCGGCCATGACCATGGCCTTGATCGGCTGACCGATGCCGCTGACGGCTTGATCGAGGCCGAGGATGGCCAGGGCGTTGAGCCCGTTGGGGGCGACCATGAGCATGCCGCCGAGGCCATCGGCGGTAGACGAATAGGCCTCGTACACGGTGGCGCGGATGCCGGCCTTGTGCAGGGCGAGGGCGGTGGCGGGCCCGGCGATGCCGCCGCCGATGACGAGCGCTGATTGGATGTTCCGCATGCTCTCTTGTCTCTCTCTTTTCTAGAACGGTGTTCTATTGCTCGAACGACATTCTAGCGGTGCCTCGATCGCTTGTCAATCGGTGTTCGAGTATCGAACAATGTTCTTGAAGGTCATGCACCCGCCCCTGCCCGCGCCGCCCTGGCGCGCCGACACCCGCGGCCGAGCCGCACCACCCCGCGCGCCCATCACCCGCGAGGCGATCCTCGACGCCGCCGCGCGCATCCTCGATCAGGACGGCATCGACGGCCTGTCCATGCGCCGCGTCGCCGACGAGCTGCATACCGGCCCCGCTTCGCTCTACTGGCACGTGCGCAATAAGGAGGAGCTCCTGCAGCTCCTCTTCGAGCGCATCAACGACGAGATCGAGCTGCCAGCGCCCGACCCTGCCCACTGGCAGGCGCAGCTAAAGCTCCTGGGACGCCAGGTCCGCGCCGCGGCCCACCGCCACCGCGACTACGCGCGCCTGTCGCTCGGGCGCATCCCATCCGGGCCGTCGCTGGCCCGCTTTGCCGAATGGCTCTTCCAGCTCCTGGGACCCGTCGGGGTGCCCGACAAGGTCATCGCCTATTGTGGCGACCTGTTCAGCCTGTACGTGGGCGCCTTCGCGTTCGAGGAAAGCCTGGGTCCGTCCTCGCCGACGGGCGAGCCGATGCCCGCGGAGCAGATCGCCGAGATGTTCCGCGACTACTTGCGGTCCTTACCAGCCAGCCAGTTTCCCAACGTGCATCGCAAAGCAGGCCTGCTGTTCGGCGGCGACGCCGACGAGCGGTTCGAGTTTGGAATGGAGGTGCTGATCAGGGGCATCGAGAGCTACGTCTCGGATGCGCCCGTCTCGGGAATGTAGCCGACCGCTCGGGTCGTGTCGACGACAAGGGGAAGACCCCTTGACCCCCGTCTGGGGGAGGTCGCCGACAGGCTTCAACCGCCCACCGAGACGGTGTCACCGACCACCCAACAGTCCCCTGGGGGTCGTAGGGGTCTCCCCTACCCTTCGACACGAGTCAATTCATCCGCCACCGAGGCGGTGTCACCGACCACCCCAACAGTCTCCTGGGGGTTGTAGGGGTCTCCCCTACCCCTTCGACACGAGTCAATTCACCCGCCATCGGATGGCGGTGTGACCGGCAACCCCAACCATCCCCGTGGGGTCGTAGGGGTCTCCCCTACCCTTCGTCATGAGCCAATTCATCCAGCCAGCAGCGGACCTCGGCCGGTGTGCGCAGCCGCACGAAACCTGGGTGGCACGCGAAGCGTTGCGGCCATTCTCGCCGATGGCGGAAAAACGCGCGCACCGTCCACGCGAACAGCGAGTCCCGCCCCCAGAACGCGGTGCTCCAGCTCTCCCGATTGCCATTCCATAATTCCACGTGCTGCCGAATCCGGCTGGACGTGCGCCGCCACAGGCGCCCCAGCAGCAGCGCCAGCGACATGTCCAGCCAGACCACCGTGTCCGCCGCGTCGGTCACCAGCCGATCGAGCTTGCGTTCGTAATTGCCGTCGATGACCCAGCCATCAGGATGGTCATCCATCGCACCTTGCACGATCGCGCGGAACTGCTCCGCCGTCGGCTCGCTCCAGTTCGGACCATGGTGGAGACCGTCGAGCTCGATGTGCGCCACGCCCAGCCGTCGCGCGAGCTCGGCGGCGAGCGTCGTCTTGCCCGATCCGCTGGCGCCTTTAACCGCGACTCTCCGGGCCGCAGCGTAACGGGACACAACCTCGGAGTGGAACTCTCAGACCCGCGCGGATAGACTCTCGGGCGTCACGTTCTCGCGTTCGGTAACCTGGCGGATCACGAAGTCGAAGGTGCCGTGTTTGGTGCCATTCGCGTCGACCGTGCAGTGGACCAGACATTCTGGAGTGTAGAACGCATCGTCTTCGTTGCCCGGTTCGCCCTCGATGTAGAGCTGCGTCGTGACCGGACTGCTCACGCCCTGCACTTTCATGTGAATGTGCTTCGCATCGCGAGGGAAGTAGCAACCCGGAATGATGGTGGTGAACTCATAGCGTCCTTCGCCATCAGTCAGCACGTAGCCGGTGTAGCGGTAGCCGACCATGTCGTAGTTGCCAGCGGCATCCGACGACCAGAGGTTGACGACCGCGTTCGGAATCGGCGTGCCCTTCTGGTTCAGCACGCGCCCGGAAAGAACCAGTTCGGGTTTATCTCCAGGCTCGAGCAGATTCGAGCGCATTGGAGCGCCAAGCCGGAAGTACGGACCGTCGATTTCCTGGGGTGTGGGCTTCGGCTCACCGGGCCCTGGCGGCGCCGGCTGAAATACCGTCTTGCCTGCCAGGCTGCCACCCGGCGCCCGCTCGTTCTGCATGATCTCAAAGACGGCCTCGCGTGCTTTGATCAGCTCCTCGATCTTGTCTTCAATCACGGCTTCGTCTCCCCGGTCGTAGTTTTGTCGGCCGAAAGTCTAACCCCCAATTGTAGCCGCACCCCTCAGTCAGTTGCCTCCCGCGTAGGCGTAGTGGCTGAGGGCGGACTCGTCGAGCTCCAGGCCCAGGCCGGGGCGGCTGGACATCACCAGCTCGCCACTCTCGACCGGTGGGACCTGCTTGAAGAGCGGCAGCGCCCAGGGGTAGTACTCGACCGTGAGCCCATTGGAGACCGCGGCAATCAGGTGCGCCAGGATCTCGGTGGCGAGGTGAGGCACGACTTTCAGCCCGTAAATTTCCGCGAGGTGAGCGACTTTCAGCGCGCCGGAAAGTCCAAGGTCCTGGTCGACCATGACGATGTCCACGCAGCGGTGTTCCACCAGCGGCCGAAAGGATGCGATGCTGTAATAGGTTTCACCAGCACACGTCGGGATCTCGATTGCTTCGCTGACCTGTCGGAGTCCCTCGAAATCGACATTCGAGGTTGCATCTTCGAGCCAGTACGGTTGAAATGGCGCCAGCGCGCGCGTGTACGCGATGGCCTGCTTGACGGACCACTGCTGATTGACGTCGACCATGATGTCGACCTCTGGACCAACCGCCTCGCGCAAGACGCGCATATGCTCCACCGCGCGCGACAGGCTTTCGCGGCCGAGGTGGCACTTCATGGCCCTGAATCCGGAAGCCACGTGACGCTCGGCGCTGCGCGCCACCTTGTCGAGGTCCTTGTCGGGTTCGATCCGCCAACTGGCGTAGCACGCAACTCGATCGCGGGCGCCGCCCATCAATTTGTACACCGGTTGGCCGGCGGCCTTGCCGCGGATGTCCCACAGCGCGACGTCGATCGCGCTAGCCGCCCTGGCTTCGAACCACGGCAGCGGACGTCCGCGGAGCAGCAAGCGATCGGTGATCGCCTCGGGGGCGAGCGGGTCCATACCGACGATGCGATCGACGTACAGCCGCACGACGCTGAGGGCAGCCGGCGCGGCGTCGTGCAGGCGGGTGATATAGCTGATGCCCTCAAGACCCGCGTCCGTTTGCAGCCTCAAGACGATGTGCACGCCGTTGATGGACTCGTCGTGGCCAACGCGCACGACGTGCGTGCGGCAACCGGTGATTTTCATCATCAGCACTGCGTGTTAGCAGAACTCGCGGCAGGCTGTCAGCGATCAGCGGCGGATGTCGCCCGCGGCGGTCGGACCGAAGACGTCCTCGAAGTACGGCAGCCCCTCCTGGTCGGCGGCGATCATCATCGCCAGCGCCCCGCACCGGTTGGCGACGGCCAGGCTGGCGGGCACGTCGAGACCGCGCAACTGGCCTGCCAGGAAGCCGGCGGCGAACGCGTCGCCGGCGCCAACCGGATCGACGACGCGGGGCAGGCTGAGCGCCGCGGCCTCGATCTCGCCGGCCGCGTCGACGGCCAGTGCGCCGCGCGCGCCGAGTTTGACGATCGCCAACCGGGGACCAAGCTCCAGGAGCGCGTTGGCAGCCCGCAGCGGATCGGATTCGCCGGTGAGCAGCTCCGCTTCGTCCATGCCCGGCAGGACCAGGTCGGCGTGCCCGATCAGATCGCGCAGCACGGGCCGCGCCTCATCGGCCGACCACAGCTTCAGCCGGAGGTTGGGATCGACGACCACCTGCACGCCGGCCGCACGGGCTACCTCCGCGGCGGCGAACGTCGTCGCGCGACAGGAGTCGGAGAGTGCGGGCGTGATTCCGGATAACACCAGGTAGCGAGCCTGTTGAATGTACGCGGCGTCCAGGTCGGCCGGGCTGAGCCGGCTGGCGGCCGAGCCGCGACGGTAGTAGAGGACGTTGACGGGTCCGAAGTCCCGTCGCTCGCGGAAGAGCACGCCCGTCGGCGCCGAGGGATCGACGATGGTCCGCGACAGGTCCACGCCCTCGCCACGCAGCCGGAACGCAATAGCCTGACCGAAGTCGTCTTCGCCGATGCGCGTGATATAGCCGGCGGACTGGCGGAGGCGCGCCAGTCCGACGGCGACATTCGCCTCGGCGCCCGCGATGTGGCGGCGAAAGACCGCCGCTTCGCGCAGGGAACCCGGTTGTTCGGCAACGAACAGGACCATGACTTCGCCCAGGCCGACGACGCTGGGCGAGGCCAATGGACGGTACGACCTGTTCTCAGCGCGCGGGTCGGTACTGGGATGCTTGCGCGCCTTTCAATGCGGCGACCCACTCCGGGCCCGTGAGCAAGCGAGTGGTCTTTCCGCCGCGCGTTGCGCCGCCGGCGGCGACCGCGAGCGCCAGCGACGCGGCAGCGGTGTCGTCGGGGGCTTCGAAAATGACGACGACGTCGTACTCACCAAACGGAAATCCACCGGCCAGGATCTTCCCGCCAATCCCCTCGAACGCGGGTCGGACCGCTTCGAGGCGATCCTGTGGCGACTTGATCATCGCCGCCAGCGACTCGCTGGTATACGCGGCCTGATACATGTACAGCGGCATGGAGGCTTCTCCCCGTTCCAAAGCAATCTTGCCGATGCTCATCTTACGCCCCGCGCGACCTCCGCGCCTGCGAGCCTGAGGCGGCCAGAGGTCGATCCGCGGCGCGCGTCATCTGAACTCCGACGCCACGCTTCTGCAGCGTCACAACGCGAACGTGACTCCTGTTTTACACGAATTTATCTGCTCGACAGTGAATTGTTCATGCGCCCGTGAGGTAATGGGTGCAAGCAAACCACCACTCCGCGGGAAGCCATACCATGACCCCTGACCTGACACCCTCACATGATGAACTGCTCAGTCCAGAGCCGACTGAGCTACTTGATGCCGACGAGGACACCGAAGCGCCGACGGCCACGCCCATCAGCAGCTTCGGGCTGCTGTCCGAAGAGCTGTCAGGCGACGCTGGCGCGATGTACCTGCGCGAAATTGCCGACCACGAGCTTCTGACGGCTGAAGAAGAGGTTGTGCTTGCCCAGCGGCTCGAGGCTGGCAAGGCCGCGATGCGCGAGCTGGCGACCGCCGACGACTCGCTCGAGCCGGCGCGTCGTCTCGAGCTCGAGCAGCAGGTCGAGGACGGCGACCGCGCGCGGCGGCGGCTGATCGAGTGCAACCTGCGACTGGTGGTTTCGGTCGCCCGCCGCTATCTGGGTCGAGGCCTGTCATTCCTCGATCTGGTCCAGGAAGGCAACATCGGTCTGCAAACGGGCATCGACAAGTTCGACTGGCAGCGTGGGTTTCGCCTCAGCACGTACGTCTACTGGTGGATTCGCCAGGCCGTGACGCGCGCCGTCGCCGAACAGAGTCGCACGATTCGCCTGCCCGGACACGTCATCGAGTTTCTGACCAGGACGGCGCGTGCCGAACGCGAGATGGCCGTCGACCTCGGGCGTCAACCCACGCTCGAGGAGGTCGCCGAGTACCTCGAAGTCGAACCTGAGCGCATTACCGAAGCGCGGCGGGCGGCGCGCCTGCCGTTGTCGCTCGAGTCGCCGCTGGGCGACGAGGGTGAGCTGACGCGGGGCGACCTGATCAGCGATGACGCCGCCGCCGAGGCAGCGCACAAGTCGTCCGAGAATGCCGACCTCTCAGAGCGACTGGCAATGGCACTGGATGAGCTGCACCCCTACGAGCGGCAGATCCTGCGCCTGCGCTTCGGGCTGGACCGAGGCCACGAACGCACGTTGCGCGAGATGAGCCGCGAGCTCGGGTTGAGCAGCGAGCGCATCCGCCAGATCGAGTCGGCTGGCCTGACGAAACTCCGCCATATGCCCGGGCTCCGTCGGGACCTACTGCCGTACGTTGCCTGAGCCGGCTATCGCCCGTCTTTCACCACGGACCGTGCAGCTCGAGGCGGTAGAACCGCGCCGCGGTGTCTTTGAAGAGCGCCGCTTTGTCGGCCGCGCTTGCGCCGTGCGTCAGGCGCTTGCAGGCGTTCCAGTACGCGGCATACGGATAGGCGCCCTTGTCGACGGGAAAGTTGCTCTCGAACATGCAGCGTTCGGCGCCGAATGCCTCGATACAGGTCTCGAAGAACGGACGCATTCCGTCGGCGAGCGCCGCCGATGACGGCGGCTTCGGCTGCTCGTCGAAGCCCAGACCATTGATGCGCATCCCCAGACCACCCAGCTTGACGAAGACGTTAGAGCAGCCGGCCAGGTTGCGCATCGACCTGCTCCAGCGCTCGAATACCTCGTCCTTGCGGCTGGCGTACGCGCCAACGCGCAGCGGCCCGCCAACATGGTTCAACACGATGGCCATCTCCGGCAGCGCGCGCGCCAGCTCGGTCAGCTCGTCGATCTGCGGGTGGTAGAGCCAGGCATCGAAGGACAGCCCGAGTGACGTCAGCGTAGCGAGCCCTTCGCGGAACGCTTTATCGGCCATCAGCCCCCGTGGCGCCACGTTGGCGGGGTTGACGATCGTGGAGTCAGCGTCCCAGGCGCTGGTGTGCCGCACACCGCGAAAGCGTCCACCACCGGCGCGGATGTGGGCCTCCAGCACCTCGCGCACGCGCGCGCCAAGTCGCATATCCGCGTAGCCGACGATGCCCGCGCATACGCGGGTGGACCCGAAACCGCCGCTCGCGCTCATTGCCGCGATGCCGTTGACGAACTCCGTTTCGCCGACCGGTCTGAGCTCCTCCGGCCCGTCGGCCCTGTGCATCGAACGACACTGGAGGAACACGGTGGCGATGATGTGGTGACCGCTGTTCAAATCGTCCAGCAGCTCGTGCAGAAGATAGCGCCATCCACCACGGTCCCACAGGTGATGGTGCGGGTCGACGATGGGCAGCTCAGGTTCCAGGATGTCCTCAGCCCACGAGCGCAACCAATCGTTGCGAATCGGATAATTCGAGCTCTGGGAGGTCACGGAGGGAGTCGGCGACGTCACCGAGCGAGGATACTCGAGGTCGGAAGGGGTAAGATGGCAGGCAGGCTTGCAGTGAGAGGAAATGGGGCCATGAACGTTCGCGACGGCACTCGCCCGGGCACCCTGTACTGGATCGACCACTACGTCGTCGCCAGTGCCAACCTGGACCGCTGGACCGACTTCATGACAAGGATCGTCGGCGCGCAGCAGCCCTATGGGGCGGGGCGCGCCGCCCGCGGGAGCATTGCCTTCCAGGACATCACCCCGTGCTGCCATCACGGAGCGATGCTGTCCGCAGAACCGCTGCCTGCGTCGCCCGGACTTGGCAATGGATTGCCCCGCCACGGCCTGTACATCCGACGTGAGGACGTCGATGCGCATCTACGTCGGCTGGACGAGCACGGCGTGCCCCATCTCGACCCGGTGCGCACGTCCGCGGCGGGTGAGGAGGGCGTTTCCATCGTCTGGGAAGACCCCGATCGCAACCAGTTCGAATTCTGGGCCCCGGACCATTTGCCCGAAGGGGCGATGGCGTACGCGACGCCACTCGGCGTCGGTCGGATCAGTCACGCCATGTACGAGTCGCGCGATCTTCAGCGCGCGGCCGATCATTTCGACACCTATTGCGCCGTCGAGCCGGAAGTGAACTCGGACACCGAAAAGGATTCGCTGGTGCTGCGTCTGGTCGGCGGCGTCCGCATCATTTACAAGCAGGTCGAGCACTTGCAGCAGCGGACCGGCGGCTGGGGGAAGCTACAGGCGAACCACGCCGCCCTGGTGGTCCGCGACGACGATTTCTGGTCGAACTACGAACGCATGTGGCAGCGCTTGCCGGAGTGGGAGTGGGACCGAGAGAACAAGGAGTTCGTCGGAGTTGGTCCGGACCTGCCCGCTCGGACGGCGCGGCATGGGAGTCCGGCCGGTCAGCGCTGGTTCGACATCCGCGGCCGCGGCGACGACTGGTACGACCACGACACAAATTGCTTCCACTTCATGGGCGGCGCGCCCCGCGATGGCGCCTTCAGCAAGTACGAGCCGCACACCATGGAGTGGCATTTGCCCAGGTACCTCGACGAGCACGGCGAGCGACCCTTAGCATAGTCTGAGATTTCTTGCCACGCCGCCTGGCGCGCAGGTAGCGTTATGTGCTTCGTGCGTTTACTGCATATGCGTCCGCTTTCGTTTATCGCCGCGCTCGCGCTCATAGCACTGCCTGGCATCGCCCGCGCCGACGGTCCCCAGACCGACCTGGTGTTCAGCGGCGCCCAGAGCGTCGAGATCACCGCGAGCGACACGAACTCCTGCTATATCGATTCCCAGAATGCTTTGAACGCCCAGATCACCGACCCCGCCGCCGGACAGTTCATTGCGATCGACGTCGCCGGCACCGTCGGCGACCATCCAGCCATGGCATCCGACGGGCACGCGCAACTCACCATGCTCGCCGTCGACACGACACGGGATGACCCGTTCGTCAACTGGGCGGCGACCGGCGGCACGATCACCGTCGACAGTATCAGCACCCAGGTCGCGTTGGACGACGGCAGCGCCAGCACGCGCGGCGCGCTCGGTCACATCGACGCGGACATGAGCAGCCCGCTGGGCACGCTCCACGTCAGCGGACCGTTCGCCTGCCACCTGGCGGGTTAGTCGCGTCCGGCGTTGCATACAATCTCGAGGAGCATGAACGCTAGCTCGATGACCTGGGACCTCGTCAATCCGGAGGGCGCCGCTCGGCCCGCGTCGCTGAGTCCGGCCGAGCGGCCGGCGGAGCTGCGCGCCTCGACCATCGGCCTCGCCTGGAATGGCAAGCCTGGTGGACAGGAAGCCCTCGAGGAAATCGCCCGCTTGTTGGATGAAAACGTCGGCGGAATGCGCTTCATCAAGTACTGGGAGGTGGTGCCTGAATCGGTGTCGCCGCGCGAGCTGAGCCAACAAACCATCCGGGCAATGGCCAGTTGCCAGCCCGATGTGGTGATCGTTTCGCAAGGCGATTGAGGCTCGTGCACGTCGCGCAGTGTGCGCGACTCGGTGGAACTGGAACGCCTCGGCATTCCGACTGTCACGCTGGTGACCACCAGCTTCGCGCGACTCGCCCGCGTCACCTCCGAAGGTCTCGGCATGCCAGACCAGGCGATGACCGTCATCCCACACCCGATGGGCGGAATTTCCGCGGCTAGCGTCAGATCGAAGGTCAGGCACGCTTATCCAGAGATCGAGCGTCAGCTGACGGGGTGGCGGCCCAGCCGCGCTCGACTCGACCCGCCACGCGTCGCACGTTACGTACAGTTGAAGGGCTCGGTTTCAGAGCTCCAGAGCGAGTTCCAGCTCCGCGGCTGGTCGGCGGGCCTGCCATTCGTGCCGCCCACGCGCGAGCTTGTCGACTCGCTGCTCACGGGGACCACTCATCCGGCCGATGAAATGGTCTGGGACGGGGTGCCACCCCGCATGGGCATTCTGACCGTCGAGCTGCTGGCCGCCTGCGCCGCGATGGCGGGCTGCAAACCCGAGCACCTGCCGGTGCTGTTGGCCATCGTCGAAGCGTTGCAAGACCCGGCCGCCTGGTACGCCCACCAGTCGACGACCACCGGCACCGAAAGCCTGCTCTTCCTGGTCAACGGCGCCATCGCCGGTGAGCTGGACCTGGCGTATGGCACCGGCGCTGCTGGTCTCTGGTATCACGCCAATGCGGCCATTGGCTACGCGATCGGGCTGGTGTCGAAAATCGTCGGCGGCTCCCGGCCGCCGGACCAGGACAAGTCCACCCTTGCCTCGCCTGCCGATCTGCTCAACTGGACCCTGGCCGAAAACGAACGGGACAATCCGTGGACGACGTACGCGGTTGAGCACGGCTTCGGCGAGTCCGACAGCGTGGTGACGGCCAAGGTCGTGTACCCGCCGATCGACATCGGCGACCACCAGAGTGAGACGGGCGCGGACCTGCTGAACTACATCAGCCACTGCATCAACCAACCCTTTGTCTACGCCATGCGCCATCAACCGGTGCTGCTGGGTCTCTGCCCCGAGCACGCCGCGACGCTTGCCGCCGACGGCTGGACCAAGGACGCGATTCGCGACTACCTGTGGCAGCACGCTCGCTATCCAGCACACGTGTACGCGGAGCCCGCCTGGGAAGCTGGCTCCATCAGGCCGAATGCCGATTTCCCCGACCTTCACTACGGCTCCGCGACGCTGCTGCCCATCGTGGCGCGGCCCGAGGACCTGCAGATCATCGTCTGCGGCGGCGCCGGCAAGCACTCGCACTTCTGGCCGGGACCAAAAGGCATGGTCACCAGACGCGTGGATCCCTGGCGCTAGTCCAGGGCTTATGTGCATGGACGAGTCGCTCAGCGACGGGGCGTGCGCGGTTGTGTCGGCGCTTTGACGCTGTATTGCAGCAGATAGGCGGACAGGATGCGCTTGAGCTCGTTCAGGGTGGGCTGGTCGCCGGCGGGATCGACTGTAAAGGCGTAGCGCAGCAGGCCGTCAGCCACCTCGACGGCCGTGCGGCACGCCAGGCCCAGGCGGCGCGTCTGCGTGTGCGAGAACTCGGGCCGCTGCTTGAGCTGGCCGACCAGCACGTTGGCGAGCTCGTCGTTGTTGCGTCGGTCGCGTTCGCGCGCGCTCGGGGTCAGATGGCCGTTCAGCCAGAGCTCGCAGAACGTCGGGTGCTCGCGGTACATGCCGGCAAAGTGCTCGATCACCGTGTCGACGGCGGCCTCCCAGCGCAGCTTGACGATGCGATCGGTCAGCCGCTGCATCTCGTCCAGCCACAGCTGCATGTAGCGTGCGGCGACAGCGTCGACGATGGCCGACTTGTCGGGAAAGAACTGGTAGATGCTGCCCACGGGCATGTGGGCGCTCGAGGCAAGCAGCGGGATGGTCAACGCGCCGAA
>JAFAOS010000185.1 GCA_019247515.1 Chloroflexota bacterium
CGGTCGGGCTGGGTGGCGGGGGCGGCGCCAGGTCCACCGCCTGGGTGCAACGCACGATCGCGACGTCGGAGAGGTACATCGCCTTCCACGATCTGCCCGGCAGCAGCTACTCGGCCAGTAACGTGCGCAGCCTGCGGCCGGTGGCAGTAGCCCAGCCGCTCGGCTTCCACCTGTCCACGGGCGACCAGGGCCTGACGCACCGGTCGCTGTCACCGGCCGAGGCCGCCACCGCGATCGACAATCTGCAAGGCACTGACTGGAGGAAGACGACCCTGCCGGCCCAGGCCGCTCAACTGGGTGGCGTCCGCGTCGGCGGGGCCCTGGACGACTTCTGGGGGTGGCTGAAGCAAGCGGCCGCGTCGGTCACCGACGTCCTCGTCAGCGTCGCCAACGACATCCTGGTCGGTGTCAGGTTCATCGTCAACGGCGTGGCGCACGTTTTCAGCCAGATTTTGCTGACCCTGGAGGACGTCGTATCGACGGTCGGGGCATTCTTCAAGCAGCTTGCCATCGACATCGCCAACGCCATCGAAGCGCTCAGTGTCCTGTTCAACTTCGACCAGGTCGTCCAGACGCATCGCCTGCTGCGCGACGAACTGCTCAAGCGCGTCAACGGCGTCAAGGGCGACGCGCGGTACATCGGCTTCGCGGCAGCCATCGACACCCACGTCAAACCGGCGGCAAACGACTTCTTCAAACAGAGCGAACAGACCGTCGACGCCTTCTTCAACAAGCTCGCCGACCAGCTGCAGGGCCACAATGCGAGGCCCGACCAGCTCAAGGGACAGGGGGCAACGCCGCACACCGCCTTCACGGTGACGCCGAAGGGTGGCGGTCAGCCGACCTCGCAGGCCACTCAGTGCTCCTGGGCGATGCAGAAGCTCAAAACGGGCATCGGTGGACCGAGTGGCAGCCAGCCAGCAGCGGCGCAGGTCAACGTCGGCCAGACCGCAACACCCTTCCAGGCCTTTATCGAGAGCTTCGTCAAGAGCATCTCCGGCGATGGCGAGCTGGCCAGCCAGTGGAGTCGCGTGCAGGAGGGTGCCACGGGGTTGGGCCACGCCACCTCGGTGGCCGACTTCCTCTCACAGGCGCTGGGCGAGCTGGTGCGGACGCTCGGCTTGCTCGCGAGTGGCGCGCTTGCGCTGGGACATGCTTTCCTGGATGGCTTCCTCGGGCTGACCGAAGCGTTGGTCTCACTGCTGCTCGACGAGCGCTCGGGACTGCTCACCGCGAGGCTCGACATCCCGGTGCTGACCTGGCTGTATGAGACGCTGATCGTGCCGGGCGAGAAGTTCAGCATCCTCAACGCCATCACCCTGGTGGCGGCGATTCCGGTCACCCTGCTCTGGCGGGTAGCAGAAGGCCAGTGGCCGGCCCAGAGCCTGGCCCCGCGAACAACGGCGGTCGGCGCCGCGGACGGTGTGCTCCACAAGATCGTCTCGGTCTACGGTGGCGTGATGTCGATCGGCGGCGGCATCGTGGCGGCAATGAAGGACGCCCTGGCCGGCGTCAATGCCTCGGATGCGGTGAAGCAGTGGGTTCCGCTGCTCACGCTGGGCTTCGCGCTGCCGACGGCGGTTGTGACGTTCCCGTCGTTGGCGCTGGACAAGCCAGCGGCTGTGGACTGGGTGCTGTGGGTGTTCGGCCTGGCCGTGGGGGCGACGTCGCTGTTCGCCGTGAACGAGATTGCCAGGACCGGCCCGGGGGTGTCGGCCAAGCTGGACTCGGGCGTCGGCGCGCTCCTGGGCATCCTGCAGCTCATCGTCATCGCCGACGCGTTCGGCCAGCGAGAAGAACACAACGTCATGGAGGATGTCGATTTCGGCTTCCATCTGGCGGGATGCCTGGTCGCCGTCGCCAACCCGATCAAGTTTCTGGGCGTCGTTGGCGCGGCCGTGGTCGCGGTCCTCGACGTGGCCGTGGCCCTGGCGCTCGGCGTCCTGCAGATCGTGGAGGCCTTCGTCCCCGAGACGAACGCGACCAGGCTGTCAGCAGGCGAGGGCGCTCTTACGGACCCGGGATCTGGACCGGTGGCTGGGATTGGGGCGCCTGCGCGGACTCGAGCGCGTCCAGCAGCCGGATCGTCTCGCTCAGCAGCGCTTGCTCCTCAGGCGTCAGTGGCGGAGGCGCGGGCGTCAGGCTCGGGGGCGGTGGCGCCGGGGTGACCGTGGGCGATGGGGTCGCCGTCGCGGGTTCGGGCGACGGAGTGATCAGTGAGGGGGGTCGCCGTCGCAGGCGGCGGCGTCGGGGTAACGAGGTACGGCGTCGCGGTCGGCGACAGCGTGGGCGTGGCGGTGCGGCGGGGGGCCGGCGGCTCTGGCGCTGGCGGCGCCGTGGGCGACGCGCTCGGCAGCACAGGCGGCGACGCGCTCGGCAGCACAGTCGGCGACGCACTGGGCAACACCGTCGGCGTCAAACACTCGGTTGGCAGCGGCCGCGGCTGCTCGGCCTGCGCGGCACCCAGCCAGGCAGCACCCAGCCGGGCGGCGCCCACCGGAGCCGACGTGGACGTCGGAGGCGCGCTGGTCGCGGTAGGGGTGGCGGGCGCGGGCGTCTCTGTCGCTGTCGGCGGGGGCGGCGTGAAGGTCGCCGTCGCGGCCGGGGCTGGTACAGGTGATGGCGTACTGGTCGAAGCCAGCGCGCCGGTTGCCGCCGCGGTCGCCGTGGGCGGCGCGAGCGTGTTCGTCGCCGCGGTCGAGACGGTGCCAGGCGACCGGACCGGCGTGGCCGGCGTAGTCGGCACCACGCTCGGGCTCACGCCGAGCCGGACCGGGCTGAGCGTGGGGCAGGCCGTCGCCGTGGCGGTCGGCGTCGCCGGAAGGCCACTGACGGCCGCCCACCACGCGGCGTTCGCTCTCGAGGTGTCCGGCTCGCGTATGGGCAGTGTGCCTGTGCAGCCGACCAGGCGCGTGACAGGCTGAAGTTCACCAGGCTCTCGAGGAGTCCACATCAGATGCCAGGAACCGTCGTCAACGCTGCGCCAACCGCTGTCGGCAAGTCGGCCACGTCCACCCAGCCGCTCGAGATCCGCATCCGCGAGCTCAGCAAGACCTACCCGAACGGGACCCGCGCCCTGCAGGGTGTGGACCTGGACATTCCTCTGGGCATGTTCGGCCTGCTGGGGCCGAACGGCGCCGGCAAGTCGACACTGATGCGCATTCTGGCCACCCTCCAGGAAGCGGATGCTGGCAGCGTCCGCTTCGGAACGCTCGACGTGCTGGCCGACAAAGCGGTCATGCGCCGTCAGCTCGGCTACTTGCCGCAGAGCTTCGGTGTCTATCCAGGCGTGTCGGCCGAGCGCTTGCTCGACCATCTGGCCATCCTCAAAGGCATCACCAACACCAGACAGCGCCGCGAGACAGTGGCCGGCCTGCTCCACCAGGTCGATCTTTACGATAACCGGCATAAGGCGGTGAGCGGCTTCTCGGGCGGTATGCGTCAGCGCTTCGGCATCGCCCAGGCGCTGCTCGGCCGGCCGCGGGTCATCATCGTGGACGAGCCGACCGCCGGGCTGGACCCCGCCCAGCGGACCCGCTTCCTGAACCTCCTGAGCCAGGTCAGCGAGCAGGCAGCCATCATCCTGTCGACGCACATCGTCGAGGACGTGAGCGAGTTGTGCCCGCAGATGGCGATCATCGCGCACGGCCGAGTCGTCCTGCATGGCGAGCCCCAGCAGTTAATGGACGAGTTGAACGGGCGCGTCTGGCGGGCGACCATCGAGCGCGACCAACTGG
>JAFAOS010000247.1 GCA_019247515.1 Chloroflexota bacterium
ATGATCAGCAGCATGCGCAGCGGTGGCAGCTCGTCACACAAAGTAGGCTTGACTGTCAGCCCTGCCTGCCAGCGCTCCCACGCGGCCCGGTTGTCATCCTCCGGGAACATGGTCGCCGGCGGCAACGCTTCGACGACGGTCGACAACTCCGCTTCCAACCAGGCGTGCAACACCACATTGGGGCAACTGGTCACGCCTTTGACCCGCACCTGGCCAGTGGCTGGATGGAAGAGCGTCAGCAGCTTGGCGGTGCCATGACGCACGTGCTCATGCGAGTACCGAGCAGGCCGGCCGATGGGTTGCCAGTGCACGCCTGGCTGCGGAATCGCTTGATACGGGCCGGCTTCGTCCATGCCCCACACGGCCAAGCCCATGCGTTCCCCCTCGGTGTAGGCCTGCTCGATCAGCCTTTTTTCGCACTGGCGTCCGGATCCTGGACTTTGACCTCGCCACGCTTGCGCTTGCGGATAGCTGCCCCGGTCTCGCACCAGGTCCGGTCCTGCTGCCAGGTGATGCCGGCATCGTGCAGCACCGCCCAGATCGTGTATGTGCTGACTTTCGGCAGGCCATCTGGTGCGCGCCGCAGCGCTCGCTGCAAGGTGTTCAGTGACCAGGTCGCCGTCCCATCTCGCTCGCGATCCGGTGGCCGCCGGAACTCCGCAAGAATTCGGTCGCGCTCCTCGGGCCCATACTGCGTTGGCGGTCGACCACCAGCTTGCCGTTCCACCGCTGCCAGCCCTACTTCGTTGAAACGTGCGACCCACTTGGCGATCGAATCGCCGACCGACCGGCTGACCAATCGCGCGGCCTCCGTATATGAGCAACCGTCGCTCACAGCGAGCAGCGCACGCGCGCGTGCCACCGACAAAGCCGGTGCACTCTGGCTGCGCGCCAGCTGTTCGAGCGCGCGACGCTCGGAGGCCGACAACAGACGAAGCGGATCTTTCTGGCGCATGACTGCCCTCCTGGGGCAGTGCATCGGGACTGCCCCGGAGGTTTACCGGATTATCGCCCACCATGGCAAACCCGGTGTCAAGTGACCCACTAGAAAGCCGGCCGGAAAGGGGTATCGGGCTTCCGGTCGGCATGGTGGTTGGGGTAGGGTAGTCGGGGCGGGTCAGATCGAAACGGAGCGTAGAGAGAATGCTGGGGCAGCGGTCGGCACAGCGGGGCATGTTCGAGGCAGACTCGCTGTATGGGGATTTCGTGGGCAAGCGGACCTTTTACGGCTACCTGGCCAGCCAGCGGCGTGAGCTGTTTCAGGACGGGGATTTTGCCACGCTGTACTGCCCGAACAATGGACGCCCGAGCGTTCCGCCCAGCCTGCTGGCGACCGCACTGGTGCTGCAGACGTACGACGGCGTGTCGGATGACGAGGCTACGCGTCGAGCCGCGTTCGATCTGCAATGGAAGGTGGCGCTGGGGATCGAGCTCGATGTGCGACCGTTTGCCAAAAGCACCCTCCAGGAGTTTCGCGCGCAGCTGATCGTGCACGACCTGACCCGCGCCATCTTTCAGCACAGCTTGGAGATCGCCCAGCGACGTGGAGTCTGGAAGAAGGGTCACCCGCCACATGAGCGACAGCACATCAAACTGGCGCTGGATACCACGCACATCCTCGGTCGTGGCGCCGTCAAAGACACGTACAACCTGCTGGCCGATGGCATCGTCCACGTACTGCGCGCGCTGGCCCAGTTGGGGCCATTCGATCTGACGGAACTGGCTGAGGAACTTGGTTGTGCCCGATATGTACAGGGGCCGAGCCTCAAAGGCCAGGCGGACGTGGACTGGTCGGATGCGCGCGCTCGACAGCGGTTCCTGGCGGAGATTGTGACGGATGCTGAGCAGTTGCTCGACCTGGTACGCGGCACACGATCCGACCTGGCCAACGCTGGTCACGAGGACAAAGAACTGGTCGCGGCGGCCGAAGTGCTGGCGCGCATCCTGGGCCAGGACATCGAAGCGGATGAGCATGGCCCACGCTTGAAGCGCGGCGTGGCGCCGGACCGACTGATCTCGATCCAGGATCCCGAGATGCGGCACGGGCGCAAAAGTAGCAGCCACCGCTTCAACGGGCACAAGGCCCAGGTCGCGGTCGACACCGACTCGCAATTGATCACCGAGGTCGAGGTGTTGCCAGGTAATGCGCCCGATGCCGACCACGCGCTGGAGGTGGTCGAGTCGAGCGAAGCGGCAACCGGTTGCCAGGTGGAGGAGGTGATCGGCGACTGCGCCTATGGAGCTGGCCAGACACGCGCGGAATTCGCGGCGAGTGGACGGACCCTGGTCGCGAAAGTACCAGAGATCCACAACCAGGGCTACTTTGGCAAGACCGACTTTCAGATCGATCTGGAGGCAGGCACGTGCACCTGCCCGAGCAAGCAGCTGACCCGTGACTTTCGAACAGCCAAAGCTGGCGGTGGGATGTTCTTCTTTGCCGCCGAGACGTGTGCGGTGTGCCCACTTCGGTCGCAGTGCACGCCGAGACAGGGAGGTCGAACCGTCTCTGTCCATGCGCAGGAGGCCTTGCTCCAGCGAGCGCGCGAGTTCCAGGCCAGCCCGGCGTTCGACGAAGCCCGACGCCGACGTCAGGTGGTGGAGCATCGGATCGCACGCCTGGCGCAACTCGGCATTCGCCAGGCGCGCTACTTCGGGCGGACCAAGACGTTGTTCCAGGTGTGCCTGGCAGCGGCGGTAGCAAACCTGACCTTGCTGGCAGCGACCTCCAGTGCGGCCTCGACCGGCGATTCGGTGGCGTTGGGGACGTTGTTGGCCATTCTGTCGGCCGTGTTGGGCCTCAGCAGGCGCGACTTCCGCTCCCTGCTCAATGCCCCCGGCCACCATCGCCCCGGTCACGTCGATCACCCCATGGATCCATTCCGCGCGATCATCGGCCCTCTAACACCCCCTTATCGGCCGGGCTTCTAGGAACCCTTGAAGGATGTCACCGTCGCGAGGCGCCTGATGGGCATCGTCGAGCAGCAGCATACGCACCGGAGGACCAGCGAATGCGGGAAACAGACGGCAGCTATCGCTTTGAGACGGATGGGACCACAGGTGGTCCCGTCCCGGCATTGCTGGAAAAGTGAGATGGCGTAGTCTCCTGCGGTAGGTCAGCAAAACCACCGAGAGGAGAGCTACGCCAGATGGACAGAATACCGCCGAGTGCCCGGCTTGAGGCACAGATCACCGAACTTCTGAGCCAGGGACAGGCTTACGATAGTGAGCGCTTGGCGGAACTGGGTCGACTGGGTGCACGCTTGGTCCTGCAACGCGCAGTCGAAGACGAGGTGACCGCCTTCCTTGGGCGAGCTCGGTATGAGCGCACTGGCGAGGCGACCGGGTCGCGCAACGGCACACGTCCAAAGCCGGCCCAAACCGCCGAAGGCGAGCTCACGATTGACATGCCCCAGGTCCGTGGCACGGCGGAAGGTTTCATCAGTCGGGTGTTTCCGGACAGTCGGACGGTCATTCGCACGCGGCCATTGGAAGCCTTGATCATCGGCGGCTACGTGCGCGGCTTGTCGGACCGCGATATTGAGAGCTTGATGCAGGAAGCTGGGTTGGGAGAGGTGTCGAAGAGCACCGCCAGTCGCATCTGTCGCGAGTTGCGCGCTCGTTACAAGGCATTCTGTGCGCGGAGCCTGGCCGACGTCGAGTTGCTGGCACTGTTCTTGGATGCCATCTATTTGCCCACGCGACCCAGCGGTGAGAAGGAAGGCGTGCTAGTCGCATGGGGATATACCACTCAGGGCAAGCGCGAGTTGGTGGCCGTGCGGCTGGGCCAGCGCGAGCGACACGAAGATTGGCTGGACCTGGGTCGCGACCTAACGCGGCGTGGGCTGCGCGCGCCCTGGCTGGTGGTCTCGGATGGCGCACCGGGTCTGATCAAAGCCATCGAGGAGCTGTGGCCGGAGGCCGACCGTCAACGCTGTACGGTGCATCGCCTCCGCAATATTCTGGCGAAGCTGCCAAAGCGGCACGACCTGCATGAATGGATCAAGGGCGCATACTGGGCAGCTCTGGATGAGGCCACCGACCCGCAAGAGGCCGAGCAGCGTCTCCGCGACCTGGTCGGCGATATGGAACGC
>JAFAOS010000408.1 GCA_019247515.1 Chloroflexota bacterium
GGCATCCACGAGTCCCTTGGTGGAGCTGCTGCCCGAGCACACCGCACCCGAGTTGCTGTACCTGGAGAGCAAGTGGTCGTCGCTCATCTCGTACGGATTGACCGTCAGGGCCTTGCAGGACTTCTTGCCCGTGGGCACGACCTTGAAATGCTTCTACCGTACGGCGAGACACCCTGCAGGTGGCCCGGCGCCTGGACGCCGAACTCGGCCCCGAGCCGATCTTCCCGCTCGCCGGCTGTCCCGATGCGTGCTCGAGCCTACCCGCGGCCCCGCCGCCCATCACGGTCGGCCTGGACGGCGGCTATCTCCGGAGCTGGGACAACAAGAAAACACACTTCGTGGCGATCGTGGGCGAGTCGGTACGCAGACATGGGCCAACCAAGCGTTTCGGCTTTGTGCAGGGCCACGATCCGAAACCCGGACGACACCTGGCCGCCGTGCTCGACAGTCAAGGCCTGCGGCATGACCAGGAGCTGGTGTTCCTCTCGGATGGCGAGGAGAGTCTCCGTCAGTTGCAATGCTCCCTGCGCCCGCACTCGCAGCGGCAATGGTCCAGGAGCTTGCAGGGGCGGATGCGCTCGTAGCCGCCGCTATTGTCGGCCTGCTCTCGGTGGCGAATGCGCTCGGCCGGCTGCTGTGGACGGGGGTCTCAGACGCCGTGGGCAGGCGCGGCGTCTTTGTAGCAATGTTCCTGCTGCAAACGCCGGCGCTGCTAATCCTGCCAGGGACCCGGACGCCGGTGGGACTTGGCGTGCTCGGGATGCTGGTGCTGCTTTGCTATGGCGGCGGCTTCGGAACGATGGCTGCTTTCGCGGCGGATTACTTCGGGCTTCGCCAGGTGGGAATGATCTTTGGCCTGCTCATGACTGCTTGCGGCGCCGGCGGAGTTGCCGGCCCGTTGCTCATCGCCGTCGTCCGCGAGCGGAGCGGTGGCTATGGACCCGCCCTCGTCGTGCTGGCGGCCGGCTCTCTGCTTGGAGCCGCGGTGACGTTCGCGCTGCGACCACCAGTCTCGCCAACGCGACGGACGACAGCGAGACTCACGCAGGCGCTCGAGTCCTGAGTTGCACGGGTCGCCTCGATGGCGCCGTTGACGCCAGGCACTGTGCGCCCCGCGGCGGCAAGAGCGTGCGACAGGGAGGCCGCGGCTTGCGCAGGCATGCGCGAGAGAACCACAGCGTGGGGCGGCGGCGTGTGCATGCCACGCCCACAACGCGAGCATCGCTTTGGTGACCGTCGCCGACAAACACGTCTCGTGCTCTGGCTCCTGGCGATTCGAGCGGCAACGACAGCCGCGACCTCGGTGCTGAACGGGTTCGCGCGCAGCAACGGATCGGCGGCTGACAGGAATGCAGCAGCGCCGGCATGCAGCTGAACGCGCGCCGCTGGCGTGGACGAAGGGCCGAGCTAAGCCCGCGACATGGGGCTGCTTATCCGGTGGGTCATGCGCCTGACCGACCACAACGGTGACCAGCCATCGCAATGAACGGCATGGCTTGACGATAGGCTGGGCAGGGCGGAAGATCGCGGCATGGCGTCCGGGGTCGCATCCAGCCTGCCCGTCCACCTGACAAGCTTCGTCGGACGCCAACGCGAGCTCAATCAGCTGCGGGAGTTTCTCCGGGACGTACGCCTGTTGACCCTGGTGGGCGCTGGAGGAATCGGCAAAACCCGGCTCGCTGTTCAGCTCATACGCGATCTCGACCCTGCGCTGCTGCCCGATGGCGTCTGCTTTGTCGACTTGACTCCGCTTCACGACCCTGCGCTCGTGCCACAAACCGTCGCTTCCGCGCTGAACCTCCGCGAGCAGCTGGGCCAGCCGGTTCACGTCAGCATCTGCGAGGCGCTCAAAGCGAGTTGCATGGTGCTCATACTCGATAACTGCGAGCACCTGGTGGACGCCTGTGCGGAGCTGGTGGAATCGGTCCTGCGGACCTGCCCCGAGCTACGCATCATCGCCACAAGCCGACAGCCGCTCCGCGTGGAGGGTGAAACGACCTGGAGAGTGCCAGCTCTGCAGTTGCCCGAGTTGCGCGCGGAGAGTCGCTCCGACGACCTGGCCACATCCGAGGCTGTTCGTCTCTTTGTGGAGCGGGCTCACTCCGCGCTGCCGTCCTTCGCACTCACCGACCGCAATGCAGGCAGCGTCACCGAGATCTGTCGACGCCTGGATGGAATTCCGTTGGCCATCGAGCTGGCGGCCGCACGCATCAGCGTGTTGGGCCTGCAACAGATCCTGGATCGGCTCCACGACCGCTTCAAACTACTCACCGCGTCCAACCGTGCCGACCCACGCCACCGAACGCTCCGTGCGACCGTCGAGTGGAGTCATGAGTTGTTGAGCCCGCTGCAGCAGATCCTGTTCCGCAGGCTGGCGGTTTTCGCGGGGGGATGGACTCTGGAAGCGGCGGAGTCCATCTGCGCGGATGAGCACATCCGGGCCGAAAACATCCTCGACGTGCTAGCTCAGTTGGTGAATCACTCGCTGGTGATTGCAGATGGTCAGGAAACGGTGGTCCGCTACACGTGGTTGGAAACACTGCGCGATTTCGCGGCCGAACGTCTCACATCAGCATCGGAAGGTCCGTATTTTCACGACAGACACCTGAAGTGGTTCCTGCACCTCGCCGAGCATGCCGATGACGAGCTGAATGGACCGCATCAGAGCGCTTGGCTCGAAGTGCTCGAGCGCGAGCACGACAATATTCGTGCCGCGCTCCGGTGGTCACTGGCGAGTAATAGCCTCGAGCTGGCACTGCGGTTGGCGAGCGCCTGCTGTTACTTCTGGCAGATCCGCGGCCATCGGTATCGATCAGAAGCGCGGCGTTGGTTGGAGGACACGCTGACTACGACCCGGGCACCCGAAGCGCCCCCGAAGCTGCGCGCCCGTGCGCTCTACTGGGCAGGCACATTCGCGGGCGAGCAGCACGACTTTTCGCCGGCGACCGCCTATCTGGAGGCAAGCCTCGAGCTCTGGCGGGCAATCGGCAATACGCGCGGCACGATCGAGTCGCAGCTCGGGCTGGCGGTGGTCTTCCGCGATACGGGCCGGTATCAGCGGGCGCAGGAGCTTCTCGAGGACAGCCTGCTGCAGGCACGCGAGTTGGATGATCGTCTGAAGGTTGCGCGCATTCTGCGCTACATTGGTTCAACCGCAGCGCGGCTCGGCGAAGGCGAGATCGCGCTGGCTGCGCTGAATGAGTCTCTGGAGCTGTTGGCGTCGCTCGGTGAAGACCACTTGTCAGGGCATGTCTTGGACCACATCGGTGAGGCTGAGCTGGCGCGCGGACACACCGAACGAGCCGCCGAGGCCGAGCGCCGCGGAGCGGCACTGTTGGCAACAGCCGGTTGCATGGAGGGCGTCAACACGACCGTCTACAACCGGGCCCGGATTGCCCAGCGCCGCGGTGAGCAGGCCGATGCACTGGCGCTCGCCGTTGAAAGCTTACGTGCGTGCGAGCTCGGGAACCAGCGCGAAGTACCGGCTTGCCTGGATCTCATCGCTGAATGTCTGAGCGGTCCGCGCCCTGAAGTAGCGGCGCAACTCTTCGGTGCAGCGGATGCTGTGCGTGCTACGATCTGCCTGCCTGTGCCGAACCTGCACCGAAAATCCTATGACGAGGGCCTGGCGAGGGCGCGAACCGCACTCGGCGGCGCGGTATTTGACTCCGCACGCAACAAGGGACGGAGCTTGTCGCGCAATGATGCCATCGAACTAGCTGTCCGCTGCGCCATGGGATCGACTGTGCAGGCAGCAACGACAACCTCAGCCGGGCCGCTCAGCGCACGCGAGTTGCAAGTCGCGCGGCTCGTTGGGCAGGGACTATCCAATAAGGAAATTGCGAGCGTGTTGGTTGTCTCAATCCGGACCGCCGAAGCGCACGTGACGAATGTCCTGAGCAAGCTCGGATTGCGCTCGCGCGCCCAGTTGGCGGTCTGGGCTGCTGAACACGATCTGCTGAATTGAGACAACGCGCCCCGGCCTCTGTCACGTCAGGACCCGGTTGCCAGCGCGCCTCCAGGCGAGCATGCCTCCGCTGAGATTCGCGATGCGATTGAAGCCGCGGCTCTTGAGGAACGCCGCCGCGCGAGCTGATCGGAAACCGCTCTCACAGACCACTAACAGGCTCCGCTCGCGGTCGAAGCACTGCAATTCGATGGCAAGGTCCGCTTGCGGCATGCAGACCGCATGCTGGATGTGGCCTGCTCCAAATTCCCACGGCTCTCGGACGTCGAGAACGCACGCCTGCCGCTCGGCGATCCACTTCGGTGCCCAGTCGGCGGCGACCGAATCCACCCGAGACGTGCCGTTCGGCCGCAGCGAGCCGTAGTCCGCCACGCCTCGGTTCGTCGCAACGACGGCGATCATGTTCAGCGGCCTCGGAGTGGGCTCAGTCACCAGTTGGACGAATTCGGACTCCTCATGCTGAAGCATCGGATTGAACCGCCGCTCGAAGCCGATTGTGCTGCTTGGACGACCGCACATGCTCCTGCCGCAGGCGCCCTCAAAATGAGCGGGAAATACCTCGACCCAGTCTGGCAGGGCGAGCAGCCGCCGGGTACTGCGGTACTGGTCCGCGGCGCCGTGTGGCCCGCCGAAGTCCGGCCGACCAACGTCACCCACGAACAGCGTGTCTCCGCTCAGCACCAACGCGGGTTCGGAACTGCGCTCCAGGTTGGTGACGAGCAGGCAAATGGCTTCTGGGCGGTGGCCCGGAGTCTGGAGGACGCGCAACCTGATCTGGCCTACCTGGAGCTGATCGTCCTCATTCAACGCCTGGTAGGCAAATGCCACATCCGCTTTCGCGGGCAACCAGAGTTCGGCGCCAGCGAGTTGCGCCAGGCGCCGATTGCCGGAGACATGGTCGGCATGGATGTGAGTATCAATCACGTGGCGGATCGAATAATCCCGATCGGCCGCAAGTTCTACGTACGGTTGCACGTCGTGCTGTGGATCCACGACCACTGCCTCGCGACTCCGGCGCGAAGCGATGAAGTACGAAGCGCAGCCGGTGGAGTCGTGCAGGAATTGCTTGAAGTACATACGCCACCTCCCTGGCGGCATGGCGGAGTGCCAGACGCCTGCCCGGCGTAGCACTCCGCCGCGTTATTTATGCGTGCACCGGCTGCTGCAGCACCGACGGATTGTCGATTGGCACGTTGATCACGCTGCCGTACTCCGTCCAGCTGCCATCATAGTTACGCACGTCCGCATATCCAAGGAGCTCCTTCAGGACGAACCAGGTATGGCTGGATCGTTCACCGATGCGACAGTACGCGATCACCGGCTTCTCCGGCGTGATGCCTTTGCTACCATAGAGCTCGCGCAAATCGGCGGCACTCTTGAACGTGCCGTCCTCATTGGCTGCCTGCGCCCAGGGAACGTTCTGCGCGCCAGGGATGTGGCCGCACCGCTGCGCTGTCTCGGGCAGACCTGGCGGAGCGATGATTTCGCCGTTGTACTCCGCCGGCGAACGCACATCGACCATGTTGGTCCCGTTCTCTGGTCCCACCACCGCCAGGACGTCCTTCAGGTAGGCGCGGAGGCCGAGGTTCAGGTCTGAAGCCATGTACACGCTCCGCTCCAGCCGCGGTATGTCGGTGATCAGCGCTCGGCTCTCGAGCTCCCACTTTTTGCGGCCACCATTCATCAACGACAGATTGGTGTGGCCGTACATGCGCGCCACCCAGTAGGCAAAAGCGGCAAACCAGTTGTTGTTGTCGCCGTAGAACACGAGATGCGTGCTGTTGGCGACGCCGCACTGGCGCATCAATTCCTCGAACCCGGTCCTGGATGGGATGTCACGTCGGATCGGATGCCCGAGCTGGCTAGTCCAGTTGATTCCCGCGGCACCTCGGATGTGGCCGCGGTCGTACGCTGTCGTGTCAACGTCCACTTCGAGCAGACGTACCTTTGGATCATCCAGATGGTGGGCGACCCAGTCGGTGGAGACCAGCGCGTGCGGGTTGGCGTATGTGTCGGTGGCGGTCATGTTCACGCTCCGTTCGGTGTGCTGCCGCCACCGTATGTGTGCACGCAGCAGGCGACATCCGTAAAAACCACACGTCCACTACGTATTCTGTAACTAAGCCGCTGTGCGGGGAGCCGCACCATGGCTGGTGTGCACCCTTGATCGATGGGCTAACTTAGGTTAGTAACCTAAGCTCACGTCCGTGGCCGTTAGCGTCCCGCTCGACCTCAGAAGCTTCGTCGGACGTCTTGGCGAGCGCACTGAGGTTGAACGCCTGCTCGCCACAACGCGGCTGCTGACGCTCACCGGGCCAGGGGGCGTCGGCAAAACACGGCTCGCATTCGAGGTCGCAGTGCTGGCGTCCAGCAACTACTCGGACGGCCTTCTTGTTGTAGAGCTCGCATCGCTGAACGATCCGGACCTGGTTGCTCCTTCAATCGCCGCCGCTGTCGGGCTGCTCAACACACCAACTGATCAATTGCACCAGGCGCTCGTGGCGTCACTCGCGCCGCGTCAGGTGCTGCTGGTCCTCGACAACTGTGAGCACCTGGTCCAGTATGTTGCTGGCCTGGCGGACATGCTCGTGCGTCAGTGCCGGCGGCTCACGATCCTGACTACGAGCCGTCAACCACTGAACGTCGCAAGCGAGACTGTCTGGCCGGTGCCGCCGCTCAGCCTGCCTGTGCACCGCGGTGCCGTCGCGTCGGATGAGGTCGCCGCCTCGGACGCTGCGCAGTTGTTTCGCGCTCGAGCTGTCGCCGTCCAACCCGAATTCGCCATCACCGATCGCAATGCCGCGGCCGTAGCCCAGATCGGCCGACACGCATGTGACACACGTGCTCACCAAACTGGGCGTGCGCTCGCGCGCTCAGGTCGCGATCTGGGCTGTTGAACGTGGCCTGGTAACCCACGGCGGCGCGTAGATACGCACTTATACGTAACGTGCCTGCCGTTTTCACGGATGCCCGCAAGCAGGTGCGCGAGGATGCTTGTGCGCATGCAGCGCCTATCGAGTCGCGTTCGCGTCCTGTTAGCCGTCTCCCTCCTGGCGGCGACCCTGGATCCGCAAGCGGCGAATAGCCAGCTTGCTACTACCTCCACCTGGTCAACCTTGAACACGCCGCTGACCGGTCGGGCGTTCCTGGCTGCCGCGAAGGGGCCAGATGGAAAGATCTGCGCCAACGATCCGGCCGGTTACTACTTCATCGGTGGCGATCCGGTGATGCTGATCGAATCACATGTCGATCCAACAGCCCCAATCACGCGGCCTGACCTCGAGTGCGCGGGGTAGATCCCGTTCTGAGTGGCGGCTGGTTCTTGCTCGGTTCTGCCGCGTTCGGGAATGTGGCTCCCCTACGCTCCCCTGCTCGCGCCACGGTGCTCGACCATGAGGGTCACCATCGGAACGTCTTCGGTCCACAAACGATGCGCCCGATGCGCTGGCCACTGCACGCGCTCGCTAGCACGCAGCCGGCCGGCCTGCCCGCCCACGCTGAAAAGTCCAGCTCCCTCGAGGCAGATCACGTCTATCGGGAATGGTGCGGGATGCTCATCGATCGTGCTCTGTGGGCCGAACCGGAGCAGCGCCAGCACGAGGTTCGCGGAGTCCAGCAGCACCTTGCCCTCTACCCCATGAGAGCCAGGCCGCGGCAAGGCGAACCACTCGGGCCGCGGGACCGGTTGGGCCTGAGGAGTCTGCTCCACCACGCCAGCGTACCCCGCGCCCATCCACGACTGCTCGTCACCACCGGATGGCGAACTACCACGTGTCCGCGAACTGTTGACGCGCACAATTCCAAAGCCTGGCGTGGAGTGCGGCCGCCTCTGCAGCATAGTCCCCGGCTTCCGCGGGCGAGTGGTCGTGCGTGATCTCGGCCGCATGGATCTCCTGAGGCAACGCTTGCTCGAGCTGACCGCCTTGGAGCAGCACGCCATCGTCGTCGAGGCACGCTATGAGGATTTCCTCAGTCCGGACAAGGTCCACTACTGGTCAGCGGCATTCTGCGCCAGAGCGATCGCCGATCTGTACGCCGTGTTCCCGAGCTTGCGCCTGGTGTTCTGCTCGAATCGGAAGACGGCCGCCGAATGGACCCGTAGCTACTTCTCAGCCGGTCTGGGCCGCTCGCGATCACGTTGGCGACGCGGCGGACGATTACAACGGCGCGGCCATAGGGCCGCCTGGTCGTGACGTGTAGGCCGGGTCGCGAACGGGCCGACGTTCACCAGGGCTGGGACGATTCCGCTCAGGAGGCCCGCTTGCGCTGAACTCGGCCAGCAGGTGTTGTCGGCTCGCTCGGTTGGGAGACTCC
>JAFAOS010000559.1 GCA_019247515.1 Chloroflexota bacterium
CTCGGGTCCCCCTCCCACGAAAATGTCCGTCGACATCGTTAGTGGCGACCCCCAAGGGAGAACAGTTTCATTGCCGCTGGCGCGGTGCGCGGTGCGCGACGCACGGCGTCCTCTGGGGAATCTGCGTTGACGCACGATCAACACGTATGTCCCCCTTGGGTCCCCCTCCCACGAAAATGTCCGTCGACATCGTTAGTGGCGACCCCCCAAGGGAGAACAGTTTCATTGCCGCTGGCGCGTGCGCCGACGCATGGCGTCCGCTGGGGAATCTGCGTTGACGCACGATCAACGTATTTCGCTCGGGTCCCCCTGGGGAATTTGCGCTGATGCACGATCAACACGTGTTTCCCCTCGGGTTGACCCTAGTACCGTTGGAGGCATGCAGTTCATCAGTTGTCACCGGGATGCCTTCGCGGCAGGCCGTGACTCCGTTGGCGGCGGCGGCGCGGCGCCGCGTTCCAACACGGCCGCGCGGCGGCAGGTCAGCGTCGGCGGCCGGCGGGTCAAAACCATCGACGTCCACGCTCACTGTGTGATTCCGGAAGCCCAGGCGCTGCTCGGTCAGCACACGCGCGACGTCCGCTTCGGACGGGGTATCGACGAAGTCGGCACCCAGCGCCTGCAGGTGATGGACGAACAGGGCATCGACGTCGAGGCGCTCAGCATTAACCCCACCTGGTATCGCGCCCAGCGCGACGTCGTCGAACGGGTGGTGAGCATCCAGAACGAACGCCTGGCCGAATACTGCGCCGCCTATCCGGACCGCTTCGTCGCGTTCGCGTCGGTCGCCCTCCAGTTTCCAGACCTCGCGGCGCGCCAGCTGGAGCACGCCGTCAAACAGCTCGGACTCCGCGGCGCGGCGGTGGGCGCCACCGTCGGTGACGCGGAATTCGCCGATCCGAAGTTCCACCCGTTCTGGGCCAAAGCCGAGGAGCTTGGGGCGCTGATTTTCCTGCACCCGCAAGGCGCGCCGGATATCGAGCGACGGCTCGGGGGCAACGGCTGGCTGACCAATACCATTGGCAACCCGCTCGACACGACCATCGCTCTGTCGCACCTGATCTTCGAGGGCACCCTCGATCGCTTCCCAGGGCTCAAGCTGTGTTCGGCGCACGGTGGGGGCTACCTGCCCTCGTACGCGGCGCGCTCCGACTATGCCCTCCGCATCCATCCGGAAATGGACACCGGCGTGCTACTGAAAAAGAAGCCATCAGAATATCTGCGGCAGTTGTATTACGACACGCTGATCTTCACGTCCGAAGCGCTGCGGCATCTGGCCGCCGAGGTGGGCGTCAGCCAGCTGATGCTCGGCACGGACCACCCGTACCCGTGGCAGCCCGACTCGGTCGACCATATCCTCCAGGCCGAGGGCTTCAGCGACGCGGAGCGCATCGCCATGCTCGGCGGCAACGCGGGCACTCTCCTGGGCGTCGCACCCGCGTAAAATCGCTTCTCGAACGGAGGGAACTGTCGTGCTGTACCTCGTGGCCATCCTTCTGCCGCCACTGGCGGTCCTGCTGTGTGGCAAGCCATTTCAGGCGTTGCTGAATGTGATCCTGACGTTGCTGTTGTGGATACCGGGCATGATCCACGCCATCCTGGTGGTCAACAACCATTACGCCGACAAACGGACGTCGCGGCTCATGAGGGCGATGAAGAGATAGCCGTCGTCACCCTGAGTTGACGAGACGCTCGGCCAGCAGCTCGACGACGTGGCGGACCTCCAGATCGTCGCCGGCTGAGCGGGCGGCGCCGCGCAGGTGCAGCAGGCAGCCGGGATTGTCGGTACACAGGACCCTGGCGCCCGTGGAGCGGACATTGTCGAGCTTGCGGGCCACGATTCCCTGGCCAACCTCCGGGTAGTCGATGGAGGCCGCGCCGCCAAATCCGCAGCACACCGTGGCTTCCGGCAGCTCGACCGGTGAGAGGCCGGCGAGCCGCAGGAGTCTGGGCCCGAGCCCGCCGATGCCCAGCACGTTGGTGCTCTGACAGAACGAGTGATACGTCAGCGTCTCAGACTCGCCAGCACCCGACGGCAGCTGGGGCGGACTGGCGATGCGGTCCACGAATGACAGGACGTCCAGCGTACGCTCGGCGAGCGCTCGGGCGCGGGCGGACCACTCCGGATCATCCTGGAGCAAGTGGGCATAGTCGTGGAGGATGGCCACCGCGCAGCTGGCAGCGGCCGTCACCACGTAGTCCGCCTGCACGGACTCCAGTCCAGCGATCGTCTGGCGCGCCAGGCGCCGGGCGCCGGGTTTGTCACCGGAATCCAGGTGCGGCAATCCGCAACAGTGCTGTGTGGTGGGGACCACCACGCGCGCGCCGCAGGCTTGCAGCAGGCGGACCGCGGCCAGCGCCTGCTCGGGAGCGAAGCGATCCGTGACGCACTGGATGAAGTAGGCCAGCGTCTTGCCGCGCGCCCCGCTGCTGGCCCACGGGCCACGCGTGTCGGGCTCGAAGGTGCGCCCGAACAGCGCGTCACGGGCGGGCTGGGGCGCCAGCGGAGGGAGCGCACGCCATGCCCAGCGTCGCGGAACAGGCAGGTGCGGGAGGATCGGTCTTGCGCCAATCGCCGCCGCGCGTAGCATCCGGTCGAACACTCGCGGATGGTGGAACACTTCCAGGACCGCGCGTTTCAGCGGAGGCAGCCCCTGCTCGGCCACGACGCCGGCCCGCACGTCCAGGATCTGCCGCGGCAATGGAATCTCCGCCGGACAGACCGTCGCACACGCGTTGCAACTTACGCACAGTCCCTGCGGTCCGGCCGCCGCGTCGACCCCGTGATGAAACGGCGTGTTGACCAGACCGATCGCACCCGAGTACACGTAGCCGAACACGTGCCCGCCCACCACCTGGTAGGGCGGGCAGATATCGGCGCAGGCCGCGCAGCGGATGCAACGCAAGGCATCTCGGAAATCCGGATTGGCGTACATCGCCGAGCGGCCGTTGTCGACCAGCACGATGTGGACCTCGTGCTCCGGCTCGGCGCCGCTGATGAAACTGGTGTAGGTGGTGATGTCCTGGGACGTCGCCGAGCGCGCCAGCAAGCGGAGCTGCGTGGCGGCGTCCGCCAGGGTCGGCACGAGCTTCTCCCAGCCGGCGATCACAACCAGCAGTCGTGGCAGGGTGGACACCAGGTCACCATTGCCCTCGTTGGTGACGAGCATGACGGTGCCGGTCTCGGCAATGAGCGCATTGGCGCCGATCATTCCGGCGTCGGCCGCCAGGAACGCGCGCCGCAGCTCCGCGCGCGCCAGGCTCACCATGCCACCGATGTCCTGGTGGTCGACGTCACGGCGGACCTCCGCCTGGAGCAGGTCGGCAACCTGGCCGCGGCCCTTGTGAATCGCCGGCATCACCATGTGACTTGGCGTTTCGTGCGCCAGCTGAATGATCCACTCGCCCAGATCGGTTTCGACCACTGTCAGTCCAGCTGACTCCAGGTGGTGGTTGAGAAAGATCTCTTCGGCGACCATGCTTTTGCCTTTGGCCAGCAGCCGCACGTTGCGCGCTTGAAACAGGCTCAGAATGAGGTCGCGGGCGGCGTCGGCGGTGGCGACCTCGTGCAGCGTGGCGCCCGCGCGGGTCGCTTTGTCGACGAACTGGTGCTGGAATGTTCGAGGCTCGTCCAGCACGGCGTTCTTGGCGGCGACCAGGCGTTCGCGGGCCGCCTCGAACCGGGTGGACTGGTCATGCTCCAGGCGGTCGAAGGTGGATTGACGCGTCTGCCGCCAGGCACGTTGAAAGGTCAGCAGGTTGGTACGCAGGCGCTCATCCGCCAGCGCGCGGCGGTAACGCTCGACGAACGGCGCGATCGGTCCGCTCATCAGTAGCCGAACAGGTGGGGGATCATGGCGCCGAGCAAGTAGCCGCCGGCGGCCGAGACCACGCCGACCACCACGATCTCGAAAATACTCACCCACAGGTTCATGCTCGCCAGCTTGCCTTTGATGATGCCGACGATGACCAGGGCGATGAAGGTGAGCACCAGCGAGAGCGGCAGCGCCTCGGGCACCGGCAAGAAGAAATAGGCGATCAGCGGGAAAAACGAGCCGACCAGGTACGAGACGGCGATGGTCAGTGCTTCGGGGATCTTGACGGTCTGCGGCTCCAGCGTGGCGATACCCAACTCCTTGCCGACCATCGCCGTCTGGTACGCCTTGGGATAGCGGGCCATCGTATTTACGACCAGGTCGGCGTCCTCGGCACTCATGCCGTCCAGCTGGTAGATCAACGACAGCTCGCGTTGCTCGTACGTTGGCGCGGTCCGCATCTCCTCCAACTCACGCTCGACCTCGCGTTGCTGGACCTGGGCCTCGGAGCGCGCGGAGATGAACTCGCCGGCGCCCATCGACAGCGCGCCGGCGAAGGCTTCGGCAATGCCGGCGACGACGACCACGCGCGAGTCGCCGACCCCGCCGGCCACGCCGCTCACGACGCCGAGTGGCACGATCAGTCCGTCGAGGGAACCAAAGACGAGCTCTCGCACGCGACTGAGCCGGGCGATGCGCTCGCGCTCGGCGAGCACCTTCGAGCCCTCCTGTAGGACAGGGCCACGCGAATCATTGGTGGTGGGCCGCATACCCCATTGTCCCTCACCCCCGCCCTCTCCCAGAGGGAGAGGGAGACTACATTGTTCCTCACCTCTCCCCCTGGGAGAGGTCGCGCGAAGCGCGGGTGAGGGAGATTACGCGGCGTCGGGGATGAGCTCGAGCTGCGCCAGCCACGCCGCGGCCTCGGCGTCGCTCGGGGCGCGGTAGTCGCCGCGGGGCGAGAGCGAGCCGCCCGAGCCGACCTTTGGCGCGTTCGGGATCGCGCTGCGTTTGAACTGGCTCAACTGGAAGAAGCGATACAGGAACGTGGCGAGGTGGCGTTTGATGTCGCCGATGTCGTACTGGTGGCGCCGCTCCGCGGGAATGTCCGGCCAGACGCCCGCGTCGCGCGCGTGCCAGGCGCAGTACGCCAGGAACGCGACGCGCGGCGGCGGATAGCCAAACCGCAGCGTGTAATACAGGTTGAAGTCCTGCAGCTCGTA
>JAFAOS010000026.1 GCA_019247515.1 Chloroflexota bacterium
CTCAATCGCAAGTAGCAAGCCCGACGCTGGCCGCGCCCGTGCCGCCGACGACAACGCCCGTGCCATCCTCGCCGACGCCAGTCCCGCCCACGACAACGCCCGCGCAACCCTCGCCGACGCCAGCCCCGCAAACGACAACGCCCGTGCCACCCTCGCCGGCTCCCGTCCCGCCCACGGCGACGCTCGTGCCCGCCCTGCCGCTGCACATCAGCGCTCAGCTCGACCCGCCGACCCCCCGCGCCGGTGAGCAGTTCACCCTGGCGCTGACGGTCGCCAACGACGGCGGCCGCCCGGCGCAGGGTGTCTACATTGCCACCAGCGGGCCGTGGGACCAGTGGACGGTGCTCGGCGTCGAGCCCTCAGGCAGCTTCGACAAGGACGCGACGGGCTGGCACGTCATCAGCAACCTGCAGATCCCGCCGGGCGAGACGCGGACGATTCAGCTCCTCGTCCGGGCCGACCAGCCCGCGCAGGAGCAGTTGACGTTTGCCGTCCGCGAAGCGACGGCGGCCGAGATCGGACAGTAGTCGCGATTCAGCCGGTTGCAGAAAAGTCTGCTTCTCTCGAGAGAAGAATTACCGGCACCTCGAAAGGTGGCGGCCACAAACCGGAGCTAGCGCCTGCTGGCGAACGCAGGGTCAGTGATTCCACCCAAGGTGGATCCCTTCGAACGTTGTTTTCGTCAACCTATCAGGAGTATTCGAGCTGGATCGCCAGCTGGTCCTCGGCGACGACGATGCGGTTGCGCTGGGTGAAGTGAAAATGCGCAGGACCGACGTTGACGTACCACGTGCCATCGTCGAAGCGGGCCTGGCCGTCGGTCATGACCCTGGCCGCCGCGTCTGCCGAGCGCATGTCGTGGGCGACGATGGTGAGCGCCTCGGAGTCCGACAGCGTCGCGGTCTGAGGCGGCTCGGGGGCCGGTCGCGGCGGCAGCGTGACCAGCGCGATGACCAGCAGCGTGACGCCGACGCCGGCCACGATCAGTGGCAAGGGTGAGCGCAACGAAACGAGCGGGTTCGAAACGCGGCGTCCAGGGCGCGCGCCAATCATCGGCGGGGTTGTAGCACGCGCGAACTACGTCAGGTCTGGATCGCCTTCGACGGCGGGCGGTCGGAGGCGTTCGTCGAACGGGATGTTGGCTGAAAACGCTTCGGTCAGCTCCTCTGCCCAGCGGTCGGCATCCAGGAAGTGGATCTGATACGCGGCCGGATCGGGCGATGGCGCGGCCGGAATCTGGGCCTGGATCCAGCCTTCTTCGAGCCCGCGTACCACCAGCGGCGTGGCGCGCGACAGGAACTGGGCGTACGAGACGCGGTCCAGGCCCAGCGCCTCGTACATCTCGCGCCCACGGCCCTCGGCGGTCCACATCAGCTCGATGAGTTTCAGGTGGCGCGGGTAGAACTCCGAGACGTGCTGGGGCAGCGGCGCAAACCAGCGGTCGATGAAACCCTCCAGCAGCGCCATGTGGCGATAGGGAGCGCCGCACTCGGAACACTGGCGCGTTTCGCCGGGCTCGAGCCAGCCGCGCGCGCCGCAGCCATCACAAATGGCGCGCCTGGCGCTGTGACTGGGGGTCGGGGCCGTCATACGTGGCGATCACGGCCGATCATTGCGTTCACTCACGACCCTTTTTCAGCCGTGACCTCCAGGACCGTAGTAAATTCGCGGGCGGCCGCGGAGAAATACCGGTCGCGTCGACGGGCGATGACCAGTGCGCGGGTCAGGCGCGGCTGCAAGCGCCGCAGCACGACCGGGCTGTCCGTCGCTTCGAGATCGGATACGACCATCGCCGGCAGGATCGCCAGCCCGATACCGGCCGCGACGAAACGTAGCATGCTGTCCATCTCGCCGCCATCGAGGGCGACCCGCGGCTCGAAGCCAGCCCGCCGGCAGGCGGCCAGGGTCTGGTCCCGCAGGTCGTATGCGCCTTCGCGCAGCAGCACGAATGGCTCCTCGCGCAGCTGGCTGATGCGCACGCGCTGGTGGCCGTGTTCGGTCGCCAGGTGGTGTTTGCGCGGAACGACCAGGAGGAGCTCCTCTTCGAGCAGCGGGTGCGTCTCCAGCGCCGGATGGCGGATGGGTTGGATCACCACCGCGAGGTCGAGCTCGCCGTCTTCGAGCAGCGCCACGAGGGTCCGCGACCCGGCCTCGCGGAACGACAGCAGGATGCCAGGATGCCGACCGGAGAAGGCCGCCAGGGCACGCGGCAGCAAGTGCGTCCCCACGCTGGGCGGCGCGCCGACGGCCAGCGTCCCCTTGCGCAGACCAGAGAGCTCCTGGACTTCGAGCCTGGCCTCCTCGAGGCGCTGCAGCACGGCCCGCGCGTGCGGCAAAAACGTCTTGCCCGCCTCGGTCAGCGTCACATGCCGTTTCATGCGATGAAACAGCGGCGCCCCGAGCTCATGCTCCAGCTTGCGGATCTGCTGGCTCACCGAGGGCTGAGCCACGTTGAGCTCCTGCGCCGCCCGGGTGAAGTGGAGATGGCGGCTCACGGACTCGAAGTACGTCAGCTGATGCATCTCCATAGATAGGCGCAAGCTATTGTAGTTTCTTTTTGGGCGGCGCCCGCGCATGCGCGAACTCCCTCCAAAAAATCCCTACCTCGCGCAACCGGTTTGAAGGAAAGGCTCGATGGCCTGGGCCACCAGCTTGTTGCCGAGCGCGGTGTAGTGCACCCCGTCGTTCTGATACACGGGCTCCGCCGCGTTGTCGAATGCCGTGGTCGTGTCTACCTCTATGGCCTGGCCTGAGGCGAAGGCGGGTCGCGCGGCGTCGCGGAGTTCTTTGAACATGCGCGGCGCCATATTCGGCCAGGTGGGCGCGCGGAGCGAGATCTGCTGCTCGGCGGCGCTTTCGGAGGCGGTCGGCGCGCCGTTCGGCACGCCCGCGATCGGCTGCCAGGCGACGATCAGGCAGCCGCCCTCGGCGTGCACTCGCCGCGCCAGTTCGCCCACGACCCAGCCGGTGAGCTGCATCGCGCGCGTGTTGTCGCCCGCCAGCGGCTCCTGGCCGAAGAACGCCGCGGTGCGCAGCATCGGCAGCATGCCCGTTCGGTCGTACAGCCCCGACAGGCTGGCCCCCAGCGCGTAGCACGTGTAGCAGTTGCCGAGCGCATACCGACTGATCGCATCCACCAGTGGTCGCAGCGCGGGCTCGTGCCGCGCGCGCAGGCCGACCTCGTAGGTGCGGCTGGCCCAGTGCAGGCGATTCTCGGGAATCCAGTCGACGGCGTAGTAGATGTCGTTGAGGCCGGCGAGCAGCACCACGGTTTTCGGGCGCAGAGGCTCGAGCTTGCCCTGGTACACGAGCAGGGTGTCGATGCTGGTCATGCCCGGGTAGCCGGCGTTGAGCACCTCGGCATCCGGATGATTGGCGGCGCGCAGGCCCTGCTCGAGGAACGCGGTGATGGTCTGGTCGTCGGGTGCGTCCCAGCCATACGCCGTCGAGCCGCCGACCATCGCGTCGACCTCCGACGGCGCCGCGGGACGCGGAGCGCCGTTCAGCCGAAAGCCGTTGGCGTCGTAGGCGGGTCCGCCGTCTGGCGACACGTAGTTCGGCTTGAACCACGCCACCAGCAGCGGGTCTGGCTGGGTGTCGTCGGTGGGGGTCGCCAGGCCGACGAAGCGCGCCGCGTGCAGCTCTGCGTAGAAGCGCAAGCCGCCCTCGAGGATCGCGCCCGCGAGGACGAGGGCGATGAAGCCCATGACGAGGCTGGCTTTCATCGGGCGTTCAATCGTCTGAACGCGCGATCATCCGCAGCGCTACTTCCCACAGCAGAAGGTAAATCGCGATCAGCATCAGCGCCACGGCGAAGATCAGCAGGTTCTGGATCTGCCCGAACGTGCGCACGTCGGCCAGCTTCGTGTAGATCGCCAGGCCGAGGGTCACGACGGCACCTGCCAGAAAGACGCCGCTGAGCAACATCGTCGCGCCGCCCTCGGCCGTCGTCCGCGGCGGCCGATAGTCCCCGAAGTCGGGCGGACGCTCGGTCTGTGACTCTTCAGGGGGCGTCGAAACGGACACTGCGACGCTGAATGGTACTCGTTCCTTTATCCTCCCACGGCGATGCGCCATCTCGTCGCCTGCTGTCTGCTCCTCGGCAGCCTCGCGAGCGTGGCGTGCGCCGGGCCACACTCGACCGGCGCGCTGTGGGCCCAGCAGAACCTGGACCAGGAGCGCGCCATGTTCCAGCTCAGCGACGCCGAGCGGGCGGGCATCGCCCAGGCGTTCGAGTCCGGCCTGGCCGACGAGTCGCTGCAGGCCGAGCGGCAGCGGATCACAACCGAGCTACAGTACTGTCCCGGGCCGCGCCAGCCGCTCGGCGTATCGGCCGGCGACACCGTGCGCGACACGATTCGCGTCCGCGCGCAGCCGGACCCCGCACGCATGGCCGAGGTGACGCGGCTTGCGCTCGCCGACTGGTACACGCGACGCGCAAGCGCGACCGGCAACACGCAGCTGTGCGATCGGGCGCAGGCGAGCCTGGATGGCAACCTCTCCACATCCGCCACGGGCGACCTGCTGGACGACATCCCCGCGGCGACGGTGAGTCGCGATCAGGGTGAGCCCACCCCGCCGCTGGCGACGGACCCCCCGCTGGTGACGCTGAGCGAGTACGCGCTGGGCTCTGTCGACAGCGTGTACGCGGCGGCGCCGCTGCCGCAGTACCTCGCGGCGGTGTACGGCGGGTTCGTCTCGGGGGCGCCCGTGCTCGACGAGGAGGCGGCTGCCGACCTGGTCGACAGGCAGGCGCCCGCGTATCCCGGATGGGAGCCGGATGCGCTGTACGCCGCGCTGCGCGGCGCGCAGTCGTGAGGATCTTCTTCGCCGTTCCGCGCTCGGCATGGGTCGACCTCAACCTGCGGCGGTCGCTCGAAGACATGGGGCATCAGCTGGTGCGCTTCGACTTCCCAGGCTGGCCGGATGACGCCGACGCGGGCTGGCGCGAGCGCGGCAAGCCACGTAGCAACCAGCGGCTGCTGGAGGCTTTTCGGGCCGCGGGGCGGCTCGACCTGTTTTTTGGCTACTTCTATTCCTCGGTGGTGTACCCCGAAACGCTCGACGAGATACGCCGCTCGGGGGTGCCCACGGTCAACTTCTCGTGCAACAACGTGCATCAGTTCGACCTGGTGCGCGACATCGCGGCGCACTTCGACCTGTGCGTGGTGCCCGAGCTCGCGGCGCAGGCGGACTTCGTTTCGGTTGGCGCTCGGCCCGCGCGAATTCAGCTCGCGGCGAATCCCCGCGTGTACCGTCCGTTGCCCGAGCCGCGGGTCTACGACGTGACCTTCGTCGGCCAGCGCTACGCCGATCGAGCGGAACTGCTGCAGCACCTGTACGCCAACGGCGTGGCGGTGCGCGCCTGGGGCGCCGGCTGGCAGGCGTCCAAACGGCTGGACGCGGCGCACGTCAAGGCGGGGCTGGCGCTGATCGAGGACGAGCGGTGGGACGGCGTTAGTCGCCTCGTG
>JAFAOS010000029.1 GCA_019247515.1 Chloroflexota bacterium
ACGCACCGGGTGGCCGCGCCAGGGCAGATCCAGCGGGCGCCGAAGATAGTTGCTGTGCTGGCGCCGACTCAACTCGCCGCACTTCGGGCACGGAACGGCTTCGCGGGTGGCTTCAGCCACGAGGTCGAGGCTGCCATCGTGCTCGACTATGATCAGGACGATGCACCAATGCCCACTCTCCCCAGCCCAGCCAACCATCAGCATCCACCTTCGATGCCAACGCTAGCGCGTTCATCCGCAGACCGGTAGAGGCCTTGACATCAGCTTCACCAAAAGCGATACCGGTGGCGAATTCGGCATGCCTAACTCATGAGGCGGGCGAACGCCGAGTGCCTGGTTCGTGCTCGCGGTACGCCGGCTAGCCAGTCGGCAACGCGTACAAAGTTGATCGACGCAGCAGTCAACACGTGACCGAGGTGCGTCCTGGCGTGCCCTCGATAGCGCGAACGGCGCATCCCGCAACGCCGCACTCCCTGTGAGATCGTGCCTTCGATGCCGGCGCGGTGCGCGTACTCGTCAGCGTAGTCGCGAGTGCGCTCCTGTGCACGTCGATGACGAAGAGCTTCGTATTGCTGCTGCGGTCGAATTGCAAGACCGCGCCTTGGGTATTTGCTATGTGAGCGAGTGCACAGATCGCGGCTCGGGCATGGCCCACAATCCGACGGTGCGAAGCGAATATAGATGCTGTCGTTCCCGCGGTTATCCATGCGCGGTGTCCACTCCGAACTGGTGTGTCCCTCCGGGCAGATAGCTCGACGGTGTTCCCAATCGATGGTGAAATGTTCGAGTCCAAAACCGGCCGCGGCGCGGGATTGCCAACGGTGGTCATGGCGTGTTGGTCCCAATAGTTGCACGCCGAACTCGGCGCGCGTGGTCACCAGTAGCTCGGCATCCAGATAGCCGGTATCAACGATGTGGACCTCGGGCAACAATTGCTTGTCGTACAGAGCGCGGTGAACGCGCGGTGTCACTTCGCCATCTGCAGTGGGCGCAGCTGTCGTTTCCACGTGCGTGATGAGGTTGGGTGCGTCATCTTCGCAGGTTTCAGTCAGGTGGACCTTGTAGCCGACCCAAGCTGTGGTGTGCTTCCGCCCGAGGTGGGCGTCGAGATCCAACGGCGAACTGACGAACTGAGAGGCTTTCGGCAAGCCATCGTCGGAGCTGCGCCATCGCGGTCCGGCTTCGGTGGGAACGTAGTTCTGGACCCACACGCGCCTCAGCGTCTCCACGGCCGGCACGTCTCTCAACCAGCGTGGGGCCCGCGACGAATAGATTGCCCGAAACAGAACTGCGCCGTCTTTTCCGATCGTGTTCGCCAGGTCCGTTTGAGCCTCCTTGCTCTTTGGCAGTCGCCACTCATCGCTCCGCCCGGTGTAGCGCTCCAGCCACTCGGGTCGGGCCTGGCTCTGCAACCACCCCGGCACAATCGTCGCCAGGACGTCCAGAGCATGGCGCAGCGCTTCGCGCACGAGCTCCAGCCGATTGAGCGCACGAACCGCCGCGAGTACGTGGCTGGAGTCAGTTCGCTGGCGGCCATGTGCTTTGAGCAACCCGTGCTGACGGAACTGTTCCAAAAACAGGTCCAACAGCAACCGCTCAGCGCCACTGTCAACCAGCCTACTTCGGAACTCGCTCAGCACCGTGTGGTCGAAGCCAGGATTCTCGAGTTCCAAACCCAGGGCATACTTCCAATCAATTCGACCACGGACAGCATCAGCAGCCTGGCGGTCCGAAAGATTCTCAACAAACTGAAAGACGGTGATCATCGCTAACCGCCACGGCCGTGCAGCCGGCTGGCCTCGTTTCGGAAACAAGTGCGCTAAATGCACATCTTCGATGAGCGACCCAAGCTCGTCACGCATGACCACGTATGCATTGCCCGCAGGAAAGGCAGCCTTGGCGACACGGACGGTCTCGACGGGCACTGGTCCGATCGGCTCAGGATGCAGCGACACACTCACAGGCTTCCTTATGTTTGGTAGCCGTACGCTACTCCCGGCGGGTGCATGCCCGGAAGCCCCTAATGCGGGATATGGCGCATTGCTTCGCCTCGCTCGCTCACGCCGCTGTTGGCCGAGGAAGATCCGCTCGACCATCGCCGACTTGTGAGTGTAGACTCGCTCCCCAGACTAGCGACAGCGTTGCTGAGGAGATGCAGATGGTTACCTTTGGCGTGAATCTGCCGGGTGGCGTCGCGGCAACATCCCCGGAGGACTTGCGCTCACTTGCGCAGCACGCGGAGCGATGCGGGTTCGACTCTGTCTGGTTTGCCGACCACATCGTGATTCCTAGAAACGTGCGGTCCACGTATCCGTACAGCGTCGATGGGGTCTCGACCTTCGATCCTGATTTGCCGCTGCCCGAGGTGCTCTCGACGCTGACGTATCTCGCAGGATGCACGCAGCGGATACGTCTGGGCCCAAATGTCTTAATCGTTCCCTACCGACACCCGATTGCCACCGCAAAGCACCTGACGATGCTTGATGTGCTCTCGGGAGGACGGCTCACGCTAGGTGTGGGCGTCGGCTGGATGGAGGAAGAATTTGAGGCGCTGGGAGCGCCCGCCTATGCCGAGCGGGGCGCCGTTACGGACGAATACTTGCGCCTGTTCAAAGTCCTGTGGACGGAGGAGCATCCCGAATTTCACGGGCAGTATTGCCACGTCTCGGACATCGGCTTCTTGCCGAAGCCGGTCCAGAAGCCACACCCTCCAATATGGGTTGGTGGGCACACGGGTCCGGCACTGAGACGCGCGGCGAAGCTCGGCGATGCCTGGCTGCCTCTAGGTACGTTTCCACCTGTAGTGTTTCGGCCGGAAGACCTCAAGCCGAAGATTGCCCGACTACGCGAGCTCACGCGTCAGGCGGGCCGGCCGGAGGAGTCGGTAAAAGTGTGTCTGGGCGCGTTCGCGCGGATTGAGGATTCGGGCGACGCCGACCGCCTGCCGATGAAGGGACATCCAGGGCAGATCGCCAACGATATTCAGCAATATCAGTCCATCGGGATCAATGATTTCATCCTGTATCTCGGACGTGGGGGCGGGACGGGCACGGTCGCAGAGGCGATCGAACGCTTCGCGCGCGAGGTGATGCCGCTGGTCGGCTAGAGACAGTCTGAAAATCGGGACAAGGTCGGTATTGGCAGTGGCGGCCAGGTGCGAGCAACTCGTCGCAGCGTTTGCCGAATGACCCGCTTCCGCTCGGCCCCGCACCTGGCCTCCTCGAGATGGACCTGGGATCTCGACACGAGACACCTGCGAGGGGCTTGGCCTGGAGGACTGCTTGTAGCCCCGGCAGTCCTAATATAATTCGCCACCAATATCAAAAAGCCCGGGAGAGTCCAAATAGCGTGCAAGGTGACAGCAACCGCCAGGCACAGCCACTCCGCACCACATAGAAAGTCGCATTGAGGATCTCGCGCACGGGGTGCACCCTCGGCCGACCGACGGCTTTTGGTGGTGGGAGCAACGGATCGAGACGAGCAAACTCGGCGTCGGTGAGATCGGTGAGGTAGGGTCGCCGTAGGGTCAGGCACCGGCCATCGTACCGGCAAAACCGGCTCGTGTCCGGTTTTCAGACAGTTTCTAGTCCAGCATGTCTTTGCGCCTTAGGCCA
>JAFAOS010000041.1 GCA_019247515.1 Chloroflexota bacterium
TACATCCTCACGGTCTTCGCGTACGGCTGCAATCTGGGTCCGACCCAGGCCGCTCGCCATTTGCAGGGCCTCGCAACCGCTCACGAACTCTTGTTCACCAACCGCCGCCACGTCAGCGTCGCTCAGCTCGAGGCGGCCATCAAGGACCTGGTCAACGCCTACCACCGCTGCGATTTACCGAAGGTCTGGGGCAGCGGCAGCTCGGCCGCGGCCGATGGCACCAAGTACGAGCTCGCCGAGAACAGCCTGCTCGCCGAGTACTCGATCCGCTATGGCGGCTACGGCGGCATCGCCTATTGGCCTATCTTGCCGTCGGTCCGGAACCGAACTCGAAGTACGTTGTTGTCATGTACACAACGGACGCATCTGAGACGGCAATACGTTGTTCGCTCGATCATGCGGTCGGCGGATCGAAGGTGGCAATGCCAGCGTAGAGCTGGCCGCGAGCAAGAGCTAACTCACACTCGAGTTGCTGCACACGGGCACGGAGGAGTGCGAGCTGCCGATCTTTCGCGGCGATGACGACCTTGAGGCTGGCGTCTGTCTGGACCCGGACCTGGCGCTGCTGAGCCGTTCGCATGGACCTCTGCTCACGCAGGTCTTCGATCCGCTTGCGTAAATCGGCATCGTTGTACAGGTAGGTCTTACTCACTCTCGCGCGCTCGGCGATAGTGCTGAAGTTAACCCGCCGCCGCTCCACGACCAGTTCGTGTATCGCGAGTTCTGCTCGACGACGCGCATCAACGGCTTTCGACGTCGCACCTGCACGCAAGCCCGCCGTATTGCGCGTCCAGTCTCGCCTGGCTGTCATTGGGCGCCGCAGGCGCCAACACGAGCTGCGCGTTCGGATGCTGGATACTCGCGTTCATCCTTGGTCATGGCGCTGTAGCCTCTGCCGGCCTCCAAAACTTCGATGACGGGCAGAATCGACTGAAGCTTCCGCTCGTTCTTGTCCACCCAGTGCACCTGACCGACCTGCTTACCCTTTTCGATTTGCCGCTGCAGGTCAGCCTCCATCTGCTTGAACTCCGGTAAAAACGCGAACGTGGTGCCGAAGTTCCGGCAGGTGTAGCAGGGTATGTCCACATACGGGCATGCCATCTTGCGAGGCTTGAAGCAGAAGCCCTTCTCCGTTCGTGTCGCGTCCAGGTTGAAGCGGATGTAGTCCAGTTCAATCTCGTCCTGAGCGATGATCTGTTCTGGATCGATGATCTTAGGCCTGCTCTCGGTCAATCGGAGAACGCCGTGTGCCACGGTCTGTTTCCACTCGTGCTGCAGCGTTTGTTCGCGTATGCGGGCATACACCATGGTCATGTCCCAGCTCAAGTGTGCCAGCCAATGCTGGACCAAGACCGCGCTCATGCCGTTGTTGATCAACTCGACCGCCTTGCTGTGGCGGAAGGCATGCGCCTGGATTCGGAAGGGCTGCCGGTCCGGTCCGACGATGCCGGCGCGCTCGACGAAGGCGTTCAAGGCGTGCGAGATGGTGCCTGGAGTGACCGGCAACCCGATCCGTTCCGTCGCCAGCGACGGGAACAGGTAGCGGTGTGGGTTCTCACGCTCGGGCAAGTGCTTGACCATCTCGATCTGAGTCTCGATGACGGCCGCCACGTCGCCGTCGATCGGCACCTTGTGCCCGAGGATGCGCGTCTTGTTGATATCCCCGACGAGCCATCGTCCGCCGGATTCGTCCTGCCAGAGGCATTTGTCCCAGCGCAAATCAAGCACGTCTGAGATGCGAAAGCCCGAGGCGCGCAACACGATGAGCACCGCGAAATAGCTTTCAGGGAATAGCCCGCACCGCGCATCAATCTGTTGGAGGACCGACTCGGGGATGTACTTGATCCTGCCCGAGAGGTAGGTCATCTTTGGAGCCGGCGGCATGACCTCCGGGATGAAGATGCCAGCGGCTGGCTTGGACGGCGCGCCGGGCAGCTCCATACGCTGGAGGAAACGCACCAGGCGCTGGGCGCCCAGCAGCGCATCCAAAACATCGCGATTAGAGCGCACCGTGCCACGCGTGTTCGGTGTTGCGCGCATGTACTTGCGGTACGCGTCGACGTCATGCAGGTCGAGGTGGCCAGATCCGTGGCTGTCGCTGAACATTGAAAAGCGGCCAGTCGCGGACAGGGTAAAAGCGGCCAGCTGAGGTAGGTGTTCAGGCACCTTCCGTTCAAGCGAACGGAGAGTGTCGGTGGGGAACTACCTCAAGATGACTGATAAACGACGAGTTCTGGCGCTGCTCGAACTGGGCTGGACGTATCGCCGCATCGAGCGGGAGACGGGTGTCCGCCGCGAAACGATCGCCCGCTATGACCCACGGCGTGAGTCAAAAGCGGCCAACCTGTCGGTCGGCTTGAATGCGGCACACGGGCCACCGGGACTGGCCGAGCCGTACCGTGAGCAGATCGAGGCTGGGCTGTGTCAGGGGCTGACGGCTCAGCGCATCTGGCAGGACCTGTGTGAGGACCCGGCGGTGTGCTACCCGCACAGCTACGCCTCAGTGCGGCGGTATGTGCGGCGTCTCAAGCACGCGCATCCGAAGCTGGTCGACGTCATGGAGCATCCGCCTGGCGAGGAGGCGCAGGTGGATTTCTTCCAGGGGCCACCCACCTTCGACGAGGCGCAGGGCCGCTGGCGTCGACCATGGATCTTCCGCATGACGCTGTCGTGCTCCAAGCACGGCTACGAAGAACCGCTGTGGACCCAGGAGCGCGATGGCTTGCTCCGCGCTCACGAACACGCGTTTGTTCGATTTCAAGGAGTACCCAAGATCGTCCGCCACGACAACCTGAAGGCGGCGGTGGTGCGCGCTTGCCTGTACGACCCGGACGTCAGTGAGGTGTATGCCGCCTTCGCCACACACTGGGGGTTCGTTCCATTGCCGTCACGCCCGCGGCATCCTCAGGAAAACGGCGTCGCCGAACGCAGTGGTGGGTACGTCAAATCCAACGCGCTGAAGGGCCGGCGTTTCAATAGCCTGCAGGAGCTCGCCGAGTTTCTCGAGCGCTGGAACCGCACCGTGGCACAGCTGCGCATTCACGGCACGACACGCCAGCAGGTGCTCAAGCACTTCCTGGAAGTCGATCAGCCAGCGTTGCAGTCGCTGCCCAGCGAGCCGTTCGGGTTGTTCCACGTGGGCACCCGCAGCGTGCATCCTGATGGCCACATCGAGGTCGACGGCGCGTTCTACTCGGTACCGCACACGCTGGTCGGCGAGCTGGTGCGCGCGCAGTGGGACGGTCACCTGGTGCGCATCTACACGATCGGCACCGATGGCGCGCGCCAGGCCATTGCGGTCCACCTGGCCGTCAAAGCTGGCACGTACAGCACCAAGCCCGAGCATCGGCCGCTGCATCGTCCGGCGCGTCAACAGGCCTACGAAGCCATCCTGCTCGGCAAGATCGAGCACATCGGCCCGCAGACGCTGGCCTGGGCCCAAGCGGCCATCGCCGATCGTGGTGTGCGCGCCTATCGCTTGCTCCAGGGCCTGATCAGCCTGACCCGCAGCCACCCGCGTGAACGGGTGGAGTGGGCGTGCGGCTACACGCTGGGCTACCGCCTGTTCCGCTACCGCATCCTGCGCCGCTTGCTCGAGCAGGCCGCGGCACACGAACCGGTGCCCGAGCTGCTGCATGAACACGCCGTCATTCGTGACCTGCGCGTGTATGCCGAGCTCGCCTGAGCGCCACTGAACAAAGAAAGGACCCTTGGTCGCATGACGACCCCGCCAAAGACGACGAATGGAACGACGAGCATGACGACGCTGGCACCCGCCACGCACGAGTTGGAGCGCCAGCTGCGCACGCTCAGCCTCTCGGGTATGGCGCAGACGCTCCTGGCCAGGAACCAGGAAGCCATCAGCCATCACCTGGCCTATACCGAGTTCCTCGAACTGCTGGTCTCCGACGAATTGGCACGCCGTCGCGATCGGCTCTTTACCCGACGGCTGAAAGCGGCCAGGGTGCCGCAGATCAAGACGCTGGAGAACTTCGATTGGTCGTTCAACCCGCAGATCCCCAAGGCGCTGATCCTGGACCTGGGCACGGTGCGCTTCATCCCTGAGCACGGCGGGCTCCTGCTGCTGGGACCGCCGGGCACCGGCAAAAGCCACATCGCCCTGAGCCTGACCGTGGCCGCCATCCAGGCCGGCTACACCGCGCTGTATCGCTCCGCCTTCGACCTGGCACAAGACCTGGCCGAAGCCGAGGCCACCGGCACCCGGCCGGACTTAATCCGCAAGCTGACGCGAGTTGACCTGTTGGTGATCGAGGATCTCGGCATGCGCCGCCTGCCACCCACCGCCGCCGAGGACCTGCTGGAGGTCTTCACCCGTCGCTATGAATCTGGTGCCATCCTGATCTCTTCCAATCGACCGGTGGAGGACTGGGGCCAGGTACTGAGCGACACCGCTGCGGCCGGTGCCCTCTTAGACAGATTTCTACATCACGCCGAGATCATCCGCCTCCAGGGCCGGAGCTGGCGCCTACACGACCGTCAGCAGCGGCGTCGGTCGCCAGGAGCCGATGCGGACCATACGGACGGTCCGCTATAAACACGCGCGCAGCGCCGACCATCAACCGCGATCTCCCCGTGGACGAGGGACTGCCGTCCCCCTCGTCAAGGCCACGCTGCGCGGGATCCTACCCCACGGTTCCGAAGTGCCGTGGGTCCCCATCCCGCTCCGCTCTGCGGACCTTGACGATTCACCCTGCTTCCAGATGACGGATATGGGATTCGTCCAAGACGAATCCCTTTTTTCACCGGAGGACGTCTGCAAATGACACCGCCGTCACCCGCTCCTGACCCCCAGCATCGCATCCCCGATCGACACGCGCACACCGTGTTCGAGTGCAGCAGTTGCGGCGAACGCTTCGTCGGCGTCCCGCGCTGCCCCGACTGCAACTTGTTCATGCATGCACTGGGCACCGGCGGCGTGTGCATCCATTGCGATGAGCCGTTGCTCGTCTCCGAACTCCTCGACGACGCAGGTGCTACCCTGCTCGACTAAATTCGCACTGCCCCTCAGTGGCCGCTTTTGACGTGTCCGCCGGTGGCCGCCTTTAGGTGTTCGGTGACACCGTGGCATCCGGCTTGTGCACCGGGTACCAGCCGAGGAATTGGCCCAGTCGGCGGACCTCCTGATAGCAGCTGCTCGGGCTCCGACCCTCTGTCTCCACGCGATGGCGCACGTAGAGCTTGGCGAGTCCGCGAAGACCCTCTGGCATATGGCTGAAGCCAAGCGTGTGAATCGATTGCTGAGGACGAACCTTCACGCCGGGCAGCCGCCTCAAATCCCACACGTCTTTGGCGTACTCGGCCTCTATGATCTCTTCGGGCGATTGCGGGTCGACAAGGTCGCGTACCAGGTCTGCTGTAAAAGCGGCGGCGTAACTCCTGCAGTCGGTGGCGATTATTATGCAGATTTCTGAGCGGCGAGTTCGAGGTGTTCGGCCCGAGCGACGCTCAACTGGGCCACCTGGCGGTACTCCAGATCGCTGAG
>JAFAOS010000379.1 GCA_019247515.1 Chloroflexota bacterium
CGATCTCTCGTCGCTGACCCGCTGTTTCGTCGGGATCAGCGAAGCCGAGGGACAGATGGTTCGCCTGGCGCCTTTGACAGCCAGGCTACCGGTGCGCGCCTGGGGAAATTCTTGACCGCGACTGGGGAATTTCATGGGTCTGGCACAGTTTCCGTGCATGGGCTCGCGTTCCCAAAGAGCCAATCGCCGACGTGGTGGGCTGGGCCTGCGCGGCCCCGCTACAGAGACTAACCGGTATGGCGCGCTGCATGGACCAGTTTGATGGTCGGCTGTCCCTCGAGATTACGCCCGATGCTTACGGACCTGAAGAACAGGCGTCGAGCTGGTACTGCTACTTGGAGGAGCACCGGGAGTTCCCCTTCGACGCGGAGTGCGTTAGCCTCCGTTCCAGCTCGCCGCCGAACGTCGGCGACAAGGTGAGCGTCGTCGGCATGCCAACAGAGGAAGATTGCACGAGATGCTGGTCAATATTCAGTAGAACGCGCGAGCGTTGGCGGTACCGCTCGCTTAGCTCGCTGGAGTTGACATTGACGATGGCACCGCTCAGGCCATCGCGGATTGGGACACGTGGGTCGACCGCGGTTACGTGTTGTAGAGGCCCAAGGAATCGGCTCACTGAGAATGATGCTTCAACTTGCGAGCAGAACCCTTTTGCGTAGCAGGTCGAATTTGGCTCTGCCGTACATGGTTCTCTTGATCAATTTGAGCCAGTTGATATTGCCTTCCACCGGGCCGGAACTCCAGTACACGGTAAAACCAGCATGCACGGCCTGCCAATCGCGGTGAAGATTCCGATTGAATCCACGGAGTTCTGGCGGGCCGGTGCTCTGAACGTCTGTTATCCAGTGTTCGAGTTGTATCCCCCGTCGCTCGCGGACCAACACCATGAAACGCTGCGCCGATCGCCGGCTGGTCGTTAACTCGCCGCTGCGCCGACATAGATCCGTAAGGAGCACACGTTCGGCGTCGTCGAGCTCGCAGCGGCGCCGCAACAGCAACCAGCACAGGGTCTGCGGACCCGACAAGATGCGCAGCACCGGCACGCTCGAGGCGACGGGCTACTACCACCGGGCCGGAGTCAACCTCGTGGCGCTGCTCGACCATCTGGACGTCGAGCGTGCCGACTACGTCGGCCACAGCCCCGGCGCGGTGGCTCTGCTGTTCGTGGGGACTCAGCACCCCAACCGGGTCCGCACGCTGACACTGGTCGGCGGGACCACACCTGGGACGATGCGCACTACCGCGCCTACCTTCGCCGGAGGGTGGCCGAATGGGAGGCCGATCCTGGATGAGTCGACCAGCAGCGCCAGCGCCACGACGCGACCCATCGGCGCGACCACTGGCGGCGGCTGCTCGGCAAGCTCCACGACGTGCACGACGGGCTGGATGAGTTGCCCTTCGGACCCGCGGACCTGGCTGGGATCGCGCGCCCGGTGCTGGTATTGTCGGGCGACCGCGACCGGTGGATTCCGCTCCGCGTTGCCACGACGATGTACGAGGCGATGCCGAATGCCGAGCTAGCGGTCTTTCCGGCGCTTACGCATGGCGCACTCTGGGAGCGGCCGGACCTCTTCGCCAACGTCTTGGCAGACTTCCTGCTCCGCCAGCCCGACGGCTGAGGTGGGGACTGCACAGCCCTGCTGTGACGGGATGGATGCGCGAGCGAGTCGGCTGATCAGTCAACTTCGACGTCGATCTGCGCGTTGGGCCTCCCTCAATCGATAGGAGTCAGGTTTTGAGAACGATCAGATGAGATCGCCGGGGGCGCTATGGCCTAGTTTTGTACGTATCTCGGCTGTACCCCTATTCGATCCGGTGTTGGAGTCAAACACGACTTGAGGCCGAAGCATGCGTATCTGATTTATTCGGGATGCCTGGCAGGTCTGTGCGCGGCGCGCGGCCCCTCCCGCGCGCTCGTGCTCCAGCGGAATCACGTCGGGCTTCGGATAAGAGCGTCCGAAGACGGGCGACTGCGCGCACCCGGTCGATCCACGCGAGTTTGAGCTGCGCGACCTGCGCGTCGAATTCGAGGATCAACTGGTTGCCAACACCCTGGCCGTCGCTCGCGGACTCGGGCGCGCCGTAGCGCTGGCGAAGCTCTGCTCGCCGGTCGTCAAGCTGCTCGAGGTACGACCGGGTAGCGCCCTCGACGCCGTCGAGTAGATCGTCGAGGGCTGCCGGCGGAATGAGGTCCATCGACCAGATACGCAGCGTCAATTCGCTCTTGTACCAGGTGTCCTCGAGTGGTGACTCGAGCCAGTCGAGCAGCGCGACGTGGCCCTGCTCCGTCATCGAGAAGATACGCCGCTCAGGACCGCGGCCGCCCTTGTCGGTACGGCCAGCGACCAGGCCGGCCGTTTCGAGCGCCTTGAGCTCGCGATAGATCTGGGTGTCGTACGCGCGCCAGCCAAACCCGAGCGAACTGGCGAAGCGCTTTTTCAGCTCATAGCCACTCATCGGCATGCGTTGCAGGCGCTGCAGGATGGCGGCGCCGAGTAGCGACGTCTGAGGGTCTGGCACGCGGCAGTATAGCCGGCCGATTGTGCTTCGCCGCCAGTCACGGCGCCGACGTGAAACTTCAGCACCACCCTGTAGCCTTGCCCGCTAACGCACAAATGCAGTAGCCTGTGCCGGCACGGAGACGCGCCTTCAGATTGGAGCGATCGAGCGATGCTGAGCCAAGCCGACAACGAGCTGCTCACTCGGGTGGGTCAGGGCACGCCAATGGGCCAGGTCTTCCGCCACTTCTGGTTGCCAGCGCTCCTGCCATCCGAGCTCCCTCAACCCAATAGCGATCCGGTCCGCTGCCGCATCCTGGGCGAGGACCTGGTCGCGTTTCGAGACTCGACTGGCAAGGTTGGCTTCATTCAGAACAACTGCCCGCATCGCGGCGCTTCGCTGTTCTTCGGCCGCAACGAGGAAGACGGCCTGCGCTGCGTTTATCACGGCTGGAAGTTCGACGTGGACGGAAGCTGCGTCGACATGCCCAACGAACCGGCGGAAAGCGATTTTCGCGCGAAGGTGAAGGCGGTCACGTACCCATCGGCGGAGTGGGGCGGTCTGGTGTGGATCTACATGGGACCCACCGCGCTCGAGCCCCAGTTGCCCGAGATGGAATGGTGCCTGGTGCCGGATTCTCACCGCATCGTGCGTCGCTGGGTCCACGACACAAACTATGCGCAGGCCGCCGAAGGCGACATCGACACGTCGCACATTGGCTTCCTCCATCGGCGGGCGATAGATGGTGTGGCGGGCCTGCCGCCTACGCGTGATCTGGCCCCGAAGCTGATGGTCAAAGAGACCGACTACGGGTTCGTCTACGGCGGCCGACGCCAGGAAGCCGATGGCCGATTCCACTGGCGGTTGACGCAATGGATGTTGCCGTTCTACAGCATCATTCCTGGCAGCTATCCGTTGACGGGTCACGCCTATGTGCCAATAGACGACACCCACACCAGCGTGGTCGGCTATCGGTATCATGCCGAACGGCCGCTGACCGAGGGCGAGCGCGAGCAGGTGGAGCAGGGCTTGCAGGTGGTTCCGCGCTTCGATCCCCAGACCCGACTGCCGATCGCGAATCGATCCAACGATTACCTGATCGATCGCCAGATGCAAAAGACGGTGAACTTCACCGGGATCCGAGGCATCAGCGAGCAGGATATGGCAATGACCCAGAGCATGGGTCCAATCTACGCGCGCTGGAACGAGCATCTGGGCAGCTCGGATGTCGCGGTGATCGCGATGCGTCGCGTACTGTTGCGTCTGGCGCAGCGCATGGCGGAAGGCGCACGACCCGTTGCTGCGTCCGATGGTCGGATTTACCGGGTGCGAGCGCTCGAAACGCGCTCCGACGAAGACAGCCTGCAGGGTGTGCTCGAGCAGAACGAGCGCGCGCTCGTCGCCTCGGTTCAAACCAGCTGAGCCTTGGACCGGCGACACTTCCTGCACGGCGTGTCGTTGGGCAGCGCCGCGGTGCTGCTCGCGGCGTGCTCAGTGCCGTTCCCGGCCGCGGCGCCCAGCGTTGTCACAGCCGGACCCAGTAGCAGTGCCGGCAACTTGCTGCCCACGTACAGGCCATCCACTGTACGACCTCAGCCAGACTTCGCCAGCCGCGGTCCGCAGTACGAGGACGGCTACAAGAATTATCCGTCAAGTCCCGTCAAAGCCATCAGTCAGCCGCCCGGCGCCGGCGGCAACGTCACGGCGTTCGTCCCACAACTTCAGCCTCCGCCTACGGCGCTGGAGAGCAATCCCGCCTGGCAGGAGGTCAACCGTCAGCTCAACACGACCTTCAATTTCATCGTGACGCCGTTCAGCGACTACACGACAAAGCTCGCGACGATCATGGCCGGTAGCGACCTGCCAGACGTGCTCAGCTTTTACGGTGGCTACAGCGCCGGCTCGCGTATCCCGACATTTCTCGAGCAGTCAATGGCGGATCTCGCCCCGTATCTCTCGGGCGACGCGGCCACCGACTACCCGAACTTGGCCGCGATCCCAACATTTGCCTGGCACAACGCTGGCAGTGTCTACAACGGGCACCTCTACCTGATACCCCTCGAGCGCTATTTGCCTGGCATGGTGTTGCTCAAAAACACGTCCATCTGGGATGCCGAAGTCGGCGCCGGCTACGTTCCTTCAGACGCCGACGACTACAAACGCGTCCTCCAGCAGTTGAATCGGCCAAACGAGGGACGGTGGGCAACCGGGTCCTATCAGGGCGTTGCATTCGACATCGTCTATTACGCCGCGATGTTCGGCGCACCCAACAAGTGGCGTCTGGATTCTGGCGGCAAGCTCGTCAAGGACATCGAAACGGCGGAATTCAAAGCAGCGGTCGGTTACGTGCGCGACCTGGTGGCGGCCGGTCTGTTCCATCCGAACACACTTCAGTACGCGGGCATCATGCCGGCATCGACGGACTTCGCCGGCGGCAAGTGGGCCGCGTACGTCAACGCGTTCGGGCTCGGTTGGGTGCAGGTCTGGCGTCAGGGATTGCAGCGCAACCCGCCTGTCGATTTCCTGCCCGTCTCGCCATTTGCCGCGCGCGCCGGAGATACGCCCACGCACTATCTGGGTGCAGGGTTTCAGTCGACAACGGCGATCAAGAAGGCGACACCGGACCGCATCAAGGAGATCCTGCGCATCCTCGACTGGTTGGCCGCCCCGTTCGGCAGCCAGGAGGACCTGCTGCTGACGGCCGGTATCAAGGACCTCGACTACCATCTGGACGACCGTGGTAATCCGGTGCTGAGCGACCGCGGAAACGCCGACGCCAACAATGTGCCGTGGAAGTACACCATGCAGCACCCGCAGGTGATGTACGTGGCCGATATTCCCGCGTATGCGCAGGCCGCCTATGACGCCGAGCAACGCCTGATTCCGCTCGGGGTGAGCGATCCAACGCTGGGCTTCTACTCACCCACGATGGGTGCTCAGGGGATGCTCATCCAGAATC
>JAFAOS010000050.1 GCA_019247515.1 Chloroflexota bacterium
CATGTCGAACACGTAATGCAGAAAGAGATTGGCGAGTAACGGTGAGATCGATGAGCCTTGCGGTGTACCTCGATCTCGTTGCACGAGCGTGCCATCCGCCTGCTGGAGTGGGGCTTTCAGCCAGCGCTCCACATACAGGAGAATCCATCGCTCGTCGGTGTGTCGTCGTACCGCTCGCAACACGAGGTCGTGCGGAACAGAGTCAAACGAAACGGCAACACACTACCCACCTCGAGGGCTACCCGGCCGAAGTCACGGTCGTCATAACGCGGCACCCTCTGGAAGGTCAGGCGTTGCCGCTGCTTGGCTGGATGCGGCGCCACGGCCAACTGGACCTCATCTTGGTTCTGCCCGACGGGTCGCGCACGCTCATCCCGGCGTCCTGGACTGACCTGGATCCCTCCCCACAGCCTGAGATCGGCACACCGGCAACGCTTGGCTCGGTAGCGGACCTGCTGCATGCTGGCCGCGTGTTTGCCGGCGTCGTTCATCCCGACGCAGCCCGGCCGGATGATGGGCGCATCAGCAACCTGGAAGGTGCCCATGCACAGTCAGCAGTTGGCGCTGGACCTCGGGGAGACGCCGGCGCCCGCACCGCTGCTCTGGGAGTTGCTTCCGGCAGAGCACCGGCTCGTCGCCGTGGTGGCCCTGGCCCGAGTGATCGCTCAGGCCGCCGCCGTTCGAGTGGAGGACCAGCCTGATGGCCGCGCTAACCAGTATCCCGTCGCGTAACGATGACGTGACGATACTCTGCCCCGTCTGCCGGGTTCGCCGCTTTGTGCCCATCGGCCGCAAGAGGGTGTGTTCGCCAGCTTGCCGCCAGGCTGCCTTTCGTCGACGTCATTCAGCTGCGGGCGACCAGTTGGTGGTGCCGCCACACCGCCCGCGCCGCGATCGCACCATATACGAGTGTCCGTCATGCGACGCCCGTTATCTTGGCCTGCAGCGATGTCCCGAGTGCGGCGTGTTTTGCCGACGGGTGGGCGCCGGTGGGCTGTGTCCGGAATGTGGTGAACCGGTCGCCGTCGCCGATCTGCTCGATGGCGTGGGTGACTCGGCATGATGCAGGACGCCAAGATCAGCGCGGTCCACCGTCAGCGCCTGGCGGTCGTCTACGTGCGCCAGTCCAGCCCCACCCAGCTAGAGCGGAATCGCGAGTCCACTCTGCGCCAGTACAACTTCGTGGCCCGCGCGACCGCGCTCGGATGGAGCGAGGCGCAAATCCTCGTGATCGACGAAGATCAGGGCGTCTCTGCCAATGGCCTGTACGATCGCGCCGGCTTCGCCCAGCTTACGACGGAGGTCGCTTTGGGTCGCGTCGGCATCGTCCTGGGGCTGGAAGTTGCCAGGCTAGCTCGCAACAATGCGGACTGGTACCGTCTCCTCGACCTCTGCGGGTTGACCGACACCGTGCTGGCAGATGAGGATGGCATCTATGACCCAAGTGCGTTCAACGATCGGTTGCTGCTGGGCTTAAAGGGCACCATGTCGGAAGCTGAACTCCATATCCTGCGCGCTCGGTTAAACGGCGGCATCCGCAACAAAGCCGCGCGAGGTGAGCTACGCCGCGGGCTGCCGGTGGGCTTGGTGTGGGGCGAAGAAGACGGCGAGGTACGCCTGGATCCGGATGAAGCGATCGCCACCGCCATCCGCACGGTGTTCGAGCGCTTCACCGAGCTCGGCTCCGTCCGCCGCGTGTGGCTGTGGTTCCGCTCGCAGGAGTTGTTATTTCCATTTCGACGCATTCCGGGTGAACCGATCCAGTGGGTGAAGCCAACGTACCTCAGCATCCACCACGTGCTCTCCAACCCGGTCTACGCCGGTGCCTACACGTACGGCAAGACGCGTCGGGAGCGCTACCTGGATGCGACGGGACATGTGCGCCAGCGAACTCGCCATCTTCCTCGCGACCAGTGGGGTGTGCTCCTCCCGGAGCATCATCCGGGCTACATCACGTGGCAGACGTACCTCGCCAATCAGGAGCGGATTAGCGCCAACATCCGTCCGCGTGCTCATCAGGCGGGTGGCGCGGTGCGTGAGGGGGCCGCGCTCCTGCAAGGCCTCGCCGTGTGCGGGCGCTGCGGACGTCGACTGAACGTGTTCTACAACGGACGGAACGCCACTCCTTCCTACTACTGCGGGGCGGGCAGAGTGATTGACGGGCGCGGCATTCGCTGCCTGCAAGTGGGTGGCCAGCAGATCGATGCCGCGGTCACTGCTGCCTTTCTCGCGGCGTGTACACCCGCTGGTGTGCAGGCTGCCCTTGCGGCCGCCCAACGTCTTGAAGCCGATCACGACGCTGCGCTTGGCCAGGCACGCATGGCACTCGAACGCGCCCGCTATGAAGCCACCCGCGCCGAACGTCGCTATCGCGCGGTCGACGCCGAGAACCGGTTGGTGGCCCGCGGCCTCGAGCGAGAATGGGAGGAACGGCTACAGGAGCTGGCAACCGCCGAAGCAGAGTTGAGTGCGCGTGAGCACCGCCGTCCCCGCGGGTTGAGCTTGGAGGAGCGTCGGCTGATCGACCACCTGGCCAACAATTTGGAGCAAGTGTGGACTGCACCGACGACGAGCGCTCGCGACCGCAAAGAACTGCTGCGCAGCCTGTTGGCAGAGGTGATCATCAAGGTCGATCGGCCGTCAGCTAAGGCGGAGTTGACGCTGCGCTGGCGAGGTGGAGCATTGACGGACCTGGCTATCCCCTTGCCGCGCTCCACCTATCGACCGCTTCGCACCGATGAGAAGACGCTGACACTCCTCCGTCGGCTCGCCGTCCATTATCCAGACGCACTGATCGCCAGCATTCTCAATCGCCAGGGTCGGCGG
>JAFAOS010000380.1 GCA_019247515.1 Chloroflexota bacterium
CACAAATGGCTTGCAGACAGGCGGGGTCAGCGCACGAAGCGAAGCCGTTGGCCAGTTCGGTGAAGGCCAGTCCTTCCGCTTCGGCTTGGCGTTTTGCCCATTCATGCCCGTTTGCCCAGACTTTGCCGGGATAGGGGAAGTACGCGCACAACTTGATAAAGCCGAGCCCGAACTCGGCGTCGGCGATGTAAAAGTAGTAGACCGTGACGCGGCGGTCCTCCTTGACAAAGGAGTAGTGCGGTCCGCCAGATCGAGGTTCGCCCTTCTTGGCCGAGCGGTCGTACGCGATCAAGACCGACTGGAACTCTTGAGCGACACCGATAGCAATGACACCTGGCTGAGTGGCGGCTTTGAAGTAGGGTTGGATCACGTCGATCTGCCGATCGCGTTTCCCGAACCGAATGACTGGAATCTGACGACGGTTGGCGAACGTAGAGACCGCCTGACGAAAGGCTTCGCCCATCTTCTGGATCAAGGCTGGGGAAGCAATGGGCTGATTACGCTGGTTACTGAAAAACGTGACGACCTGGCCGCCGACTTGCAGCGTCGGAATGTACGCGTTCAAGTAGATACGATCGAGGCACTCCAGATCGAGCACGACGTGGCCATCGAGGATCTCGTTGACATTGCCGACCGCTGCCATGCTCGCGACCTCCCGTGCAGAGTCACCGACGCGATCATGCCAGGTCTGTTGAAAAACCGGAAAAGGCTTGGCGGTCCGAGGCTGGCCTCATTAGCACGTTGCTGACCAAGGCAGGTTCAGTGATTCCACCTACGGTGGAGCCCTTCGAGAGGTTTTCATCAACCTGCCTAAACTAACAGTCTGCTTCTCTTCAGAGAAGAATTGTCGGCACTTCGAAACGTGGCGGCCACATGCGTGATCAGCGCCGTGTGACGAACGCAGGTTCAGTGATTCCACCGACGGTGGAGCCCTTCGAGAGGTTTTTTTCATCAACCTGCTAACGGACCGTGTAGTCATACGGTATGTCGATCAGTTCGTCGCCCGACAGGGTGTCGAGGTTGAACGTGTCGACGCCGATGAAGCCCTGTACGCGGGCGCCGCGCGCGGCACTGGGCGTGAAGACCAGCGAGATGACGCCACTCTGGCCCGGACCGAGCGTGAGCGGCGAGTAGCTGGCATTCGGGTCGACGCTCTGGGCCCAGACGTCGCCCGTGACCGACACGACCGCGGAGTCGAACGGGTTCGTGAGCGCCAGACCGGCCAGATTGACGCTGGCCGACCCGAGGCCGCTTTCTGGAAATGGTCCTTTTGCCTCAGGCAGCCCGAGGAAGATGCCAGGGGCAATCTCCGGATCGCGCAACTGCGCCACCGAGACGTTGTCCGGCCGCTGCACCCCGAGCACGTCCGGATCGCCGTGCAGGGCAGTCAGGTCGCCCACGATCGGCGCCGTGCCCTGCGCGACGACGACCAACCGCCGCGTACCGGGGGGCACCAACCACTGGGGCGGCGCGAAGCCGGGTGCCGTTATCGGCAACGGGAGACTCACGTTGGCGGTCCCCGAGCCGAGCAGGGGTTGAAGGACTTTGCCGCGCAACCGCGCGTCGGCAAAAAAGTCTTTGGTGACCGTGCCGGTGTTTTTGATCGTGATCGACGCGGTCACCGGTTTGCCTTTCGGCAGCAACGTGTCCGCTGAATTGGGAATGCCGCTGGACGTCACCTGCGGCGCGGTGAAGTCGATAGTTGCGGAAAACGGCTCGTTCAGATTGGCGCCGTCGATCGGCCCGATGACCAGCAACGAGAAGGTCCACCGGCCACTGGCTGGAGTGCGCCTGAAGAGCTGAAGGTCCGGCCCGAATCCGACCGGATTACCCGCCGGATCAAACAGCGTCGTCGACTGGATGTCCAGCGGCTCGCCATCGGGATCGGTCAGGAATGCCTCCACGTCGTAGTTCGGATCGCGCAGTCGGACCGCGACGTTCAGGCTCGGCTCGTCGTCGGGCACGTCAAATTGATACGAAAGACGCTGACCGACGGCCGGGTCTGCGCCACCGGTCAAGGTCCCTGAAAAGGATGCACCGCTGCGCGCGTTGATCGGCACCAGCGACCGCAAGATGATGGGCAAGCTGCCATCATCAGGACCGCCAGTGGACAACCGCAGGCTGCTGACATGGTCGCCCGGAGCGTTGGCCGCCCGCACGTCGACGTGCAACGTCGCCGATTGGCCTGGATTCAGCTTTACGCTCGACGGACTGACCGAACCGCCAGGCTCGAAGCGCAGCGTCGAGTACACGAAGTTGACCTTCCCATCGTAGACGAACGGTCCGTCGACGGTGAAAATCGCCGCGGTCCACTTGCCGGCCGTCGGCTGGCGGACCTCCACGTGGCCGCGCCCACTGTGGTTGGTGCCCAGCAGCGAATACCCTGCCACTCGGCCCGCCGGATCGAACAACGTTTCGAATACGGCTGTCCCGGTAGTGGTCGCCTCCGCATCCCACACGATGTCGCCGTTGAGGTAGTCGACATTCGCCGGCACGCTGAAGGTATGCAGCGCGAAATGATCCGTGTTGCCCTCACCGTCGATCAGCGTCGGCGAGGCGCCGGAGAGCGTGAGGGATCCGCTGTCCCTCGAAACTGGCGTGCCGTTCAGGTCCACGACTGCTGGACTCAGTGTCTGAGCGCTGGCGCCCACGTTGGTTACCTGGACCGAGGAGGTCTTGTGGGCGCCGGCCTCCGCGGTCGCAATAATGTTGGGGCGATCGAGAAGCAGCGTGTTGCCCAGGCGCTGGCTCGACCGGTTGCCGTTGCCGGGGATGGACTCGGCAAGTTGGACCGTTTTGAGCGAGTTCACCAGGCCGGCACCCTGATGGTCGGCTGGGGCGCCCAGGTCGTGCGCGGTGCTGACGATGATGCGCTTGACCAGGTCGGGCGTCGGGTGCGCGCCGTTGTGGCTCTGGGCGTATGCCTGGATCACCAGCGCGGCGGTGCCCGAGGTCAACGGGGCGGACATGCTGGTGCCGCCGGCCGCCCAGATGGGTGGCGGATTGGCACCGTGATCGAGGTCCGTACAGCCCTGAAAATGCGCCGTGTCGCTGCTGCACAGCGCCCAGCCGCGGTCGCCTGGAGCCGCGACATCGGGACCCCGAGGTCCAAATTCTGAGGTGCCGGCGGAGCTGAGCGCGGTGATGTTGTTGGACAGCCAGCCACCCGGCTCGAGCTGGGTCTCGTAGCGAGTCGTCTGCCGATAGACCTGCAATGTCGTCGTGCCGGCGACGGCGATGACATTGTCCTCGGTTGCGGGCGAGCCGATGGTGTTGGTCGGTCCCGAATCGCCCGAGCTCACCACGACGACCACGCCGCCAGCAACCGCAGCGGCATTCGCCAACTGGATCGGGTCGTTGCGCGTGTCTGGAACAGGATTGACGCCGAGTGACTCGTTGAGCACGTCGACGTCGTCGACCCTGACGGCGTATTCGATCGCCTGCACGAACTGCGAGGTCAGGAAGCCGCCGGCCGAGCCGACCACGTTCATGACCGCCAGCGTCGCACCGGGCGCAACGCCGCGAATTTTGATGTTGCAGCCCGTTGGCAGCGGGTGCGCGGGATTGACGAAACCACTCAGGTCGTAGGTCTGGTTGGCTTGCGACGCAATGGCCCCGGCGTCGAGAAACGCCTCCCGTCCATCGGTCGGGGCGTTATTGCCGAAGCCGCTGAAGTCCTGAAAGTCGAAGACGATCGAGTGGCCATCGCGCTGCAGGTCCGGATTGTTGGGATCCAATCCGTCGGCGATGATGCCGACCTTGACGCCGGTGCCGTCCACCAGGTCGTGCGCGGCTGGCTGATTGGCGCCGGGTTGAAATTCGACGTTCATCACCTGGAGCGCCTCGGGCTCCAGGAGGGGCGCTGCCGGATTGGTTGGACACACCTGCTGAAGCATCGCGGGGTCTGGCAGCGCCCCGCGTGCACGAGCGGCGCCACCGCTGGCGGCTACGCTCTGGGCTGCCAGCTGCCGCACCGCGTCGGGGACGACAGCCTGGACGGCCGGGTTGGCGGTGAGATGCTCGCTCTCGGCGTCCGAGATGGTGGCCGCGACCGCGTTGACGATGTGAAAGCTCCTGACGTCCGCCGCGTTCAACTGGGCAAGCTCGCCGCGAATCGGCGCCTGGTCGCTGTCGACCGCCTGCTCGCGCTGGCCGCCGGCGATGCGTGGCGGAGCCTCAGGGTGCTGGTCTTTGAGGATAATGATCGACCGCTTGTCCGCGTCGGCGGACAGTCGCTCGACGTCCGCCTGGGACAGGACCGATGGCTGACCCCGAAAGACCGGGGGACGAGCCGCGGCGTAGGCTGAGCCGCCCATGAACACGGGCAGCACCGCCAGCGCGATCAATATCAGCGTTCTCCCAGAGGGAGAGGGCGGCGTCAAAGGAGGAAGTAGCGGCTAAGCGCCGACGGCCTCCGTGCCGAAGGCGCGCTTGACGCCGGGGGTCATCACGTAGATCAGGACGATCGCGTTGATCACGATCGACGGCAAGACCGCCGACAGGGTCGTCGCGCCGATGATCGACAGGATGTCCAGGATGATGTTCAGCGCCGAGATCAGCACCAGGAACATCCAGCCCTGCGGATTGACGTTCCACAGTTGAACGACCACCCAGGCGTAGACGACCGTCATCAGCGCCCACAGCAAGGCGCCCCACAGGTCGAAGCTGAAGAACGCCATCGGTCCGAGGAAGAACGGCAGAATGTGCAGATACTGCAGCGTATGTATCGCCGCAATGATGGTCGCGATCGCCGCCAGAATGGCAATGATCGTGATGCCGATTGGCCGGTGTGGAGTCATCGCTTTGATCGTCCCCGTCTCACCAGAATTGCCCTGCCGCCAGTGACGCGACCCCCATTGCGCCCGCGGCGGACCGCATTGTAGCGCGCTCAGCGCGCCGCGGTGTTACTTATCTGGCACAGTTCAGCAGCGCGGGCGGCGGCGCGCGCGCCATCTTCCACCGCCGCCGCCACTCCCTGCCCACCTTCGGCACGGATGTCGCCGCAGGCCAGCACGAAGGCCGCGCTCGTCGAGAGATCGGCGTCGGTCGCGATGTACCCGAGCGCGTCGCAGTCGACGGTCTCTGAGAACTCGTCGGTGTTCGGCACGCTGCCCGTGCGGATAGCCACGCCGCGGACGGGGAGTGTCTCTTGCTGGCGCGTGGTGGTATCGCTGCACACGATGCCCTCGACGCGTTCCTCGCCGAGGATGGCCACCAGTTGCATTCCGCGGCGGACCTCGACATTCGGAATGCCCTCCGGGTCAGCCGCGGGATCCAGCAAGATGATGCTGGCCCCGAGGTTGGCAAGGTAGGTCGCATCCATCACCGCGTACCGACTCGCGCCGTACACCGCGACCTTTTCGCCGACGAAGAAGCCACCGTCGCACGGTGTGCAGTCGATCACGCCCCGCCCTCGTAGACGATCCTCATTGGGCAGACCCAGGCGCTGGTACCGCGTGCCGCCGGCCAGGATCACCACCTGGCACGAAAACCCGCGTCCATCGGAGCACGCCACCCACCGGCTGCGAGAAAACAGCTCGAGTCCGCTCACGTCGGCCTGTTCGAGAGTGACTCCGGCGGAGGTCGCCGCTTCGATCATGTTTGCCGCGAGCTGCGCGCCGGTGATTCCGTCGGGATAGGCGGAATAGTCCTCGATGCGGGCGGTGTGTTGCAGGTTGCCCCCGAACATGTCACGTTCGAGAATCAGGGCTGGATGACCGGCGCGTGCGAGGTGGAGGCCCGCCGTGAGTCCGGCGGGTCCACCGCCAACGATGACGACGTTGTAGTCTGGCACGCGGCGCTCAGGCAACCGCTGCAGGCGCTAGCGAGCGCAATCTGGGCATTACTTCCTGGGCGTAGAGCGCCATGGACTCCTGGGCGACGTCGAAGCTCAGTCCGCCGAACTGGAACATGTGGTTGATCTGGGTGAAGCCGACTTCGGCGTGCAGGTAGCGCAGCATGTCGAGCACCTCTTGCGGGTTGCCAGCGATGAGCCGCGCGCCGTCGATCAGGCTCGCGACGTTCATGTCGGTGAGGCCGCTCGCGGCGCGCGGCGGCGGGGGCTTGCGCGTGGGGCGGGCAGCGGACGCCGCCAGACCACGCAGGAAGCGGCCGAAATGGGTGACTGCCAGCTCACGAGCGCGCTCGCCGTTCTCGCATACAAGCGTGTGGTACAGCGTGGCCATCTGATACCCCGAGGGGTCGCGGCCGCTGTCCACCCAGGCGTCACGGTAGATGCGCGTCAGCTCGGCAAACGCGGGCACCGGTCGCGGAAAGCCAAGGGTCAGGGCGTTGAAGCCTCGGCGGGCGGTCTGCTCGAAACTGGCCGGAGCGCTCGCGCAGGAGACCCAGACTGGCGGGTGAGGTCGCTGTTCGGGCCGTGGCCAGACCTCCACATCCTGAACCTCGAAGTACGTGCCAGCGTGCGTCACGCGCGGCTGGGTCCAGGCGTCGAGTATGACATCCAGGGCTTCCATCGTGCGCGCCTGAGCCTCGGCGTAGTCGATGCCGAAGCCTTCGTAGTCGTACGGTTCGCTGCCGCGACCGACACCGAAGTCGAGCCGACCATGCGAGATCAGATCGAGAGTGGCCATCTGCTCGGCGACCGCCAGCGGGTGGTGCAGTCCCAGAACGGCGATGGACGTGCCGAGGCGGACCCGCCGTGTGCGCTGGCTCAGCCCGGCGAGGGCCAGCGCTGGCGCAGACATCATGCCGCCCCAGGAATCGAAATGGTGCTCGTTGATCCAGATGTTGTCGAAGCCGAGCGGCTCGGCGGCGGCCAGCAGATCGAGAACGTGCCGCATGAAGGCGCCCTGGGGTGGGTCGGACTCGGCGTGATAGCTCGGCAGCGCGTACGCACCAAAGGTCAGCGGTTGGGCCATGGGCAACTCTCCGTCTGCTCACAGAGTACAGCGCGAGTTGTGCCGAGCAACGCTGCCTGGCACGGGGTTTACTTCCCGGGGATCGGCAGCCAGCCGCGGGTCAGGACGTCGTCCATCGTCCCGGCAATCAGGATGCCGAGCCACAGCAGCGCGATGACGCCGACCAGTCGGACCACCGGCCGGCTCCAGCGCAGGTGCATCAGAAACACCACGCTGATGAACGCCTGAATCGCGGCAATCACCAGGCCCACCAGCGTGTTCCAGCCGCGCAGGTCGACCATCGCCAGTCCGATGTTGATCAGCGTCAAAATCACCAGTGCGGCGCAGGCGATGACACAGGTCAGATTCGGTGCGATTCTCTCGGACTGCAGCATCAAGGATGGAACCCGAACAGGTACAGCAGGGGCAGAAGGAACATCCACACGATGTCCACGAAGTGCCAGTACAGCCCCGCCATCTCCACGGGGATGTGGTGCTTCACCAGGAACGCGCCGCGGCGCGCCATGAAGGCCATGACCAGCACCACGCCGATGCCAATCGTCAGGTGAATCGAATGCAGGCCAGTCAGCGCGAAATACGCAAAGAAAAACAGCTGCACCTGGTTGGCATACGGGCCGGTGAACGTCCACGCCAGGCCGGGGACTTCGCCGTTCAAAAAGTGCTGGTAGTATTCCGCGCTTTTGATCACCATGAAGATGGCGCCGAGGACAGCCGTGGCGATCAGGTACCAGAACAACTTGCGTTGCGCTCCGAGTTGTGCGTTGCGCACCGCGAGCACCATGGTGAGGCTACTGACAATCAGGATGACCGTGTTGGGTCCACCGTAGGCGAGCTCCAGGTGGCGACTGCCTTCGGCGAATGCATCCGAGTACACCGTGCGATAGAAGATGTAGGCGACAAACAGGGCGCCGAAGAACATCAGCTCGGTCATGAGGAAGATCCACATGCCGAACTCGGCGGCCTCGTGCTCCTGCTCCAGCGTGCTGAAGTGGTGTCCGAGCGGGACACCCTCCTGCTCGCGAACGGTCGGCGGCAGGGTGGATGACGCGGTACTGGTCACTGGCGCCCGCCGGCGGTCCCCTCGGCCGCCGCGGCCAGTCGCGCAACTCGGCCAACGTAGTCGTACGGCGGGCCTGTGACTACCGGTTGCTCGAGAAAATTGTCTTTTGGTGGTGGTGAGCTGGTCTGCCACTCCAGGCCAGTCGCGTCCCACGGATTGGGGCCAGCCTGACTACCGGAGCGTAACGAACCCAGGAGATAGATCAACGGCAACAAATAGCCGATCGCCAGAATGGATGCTCCGGCGGTGGACATCACGTTGAGCATCTGAAATTCTGGTGGATAGAAGTGGTAGCGCCGCGGCATCCCGAGGTAGCCGAGGATGTACTGTGGAAAGAACGTCAGGTTGAATCCGAAGAAGATGACGATCGCCGCGATGGTGCCCCACATCTCCGGGTACATGCGTCCGGTGATTTTTGGCCACCAGTAGTGCAAACCACCCATGTAGGCCATGACCATGCCCCCGACCATGATGTAGTGGAAGTGGGCGATGACGAAATAGGTGTCGTGGACCTGGATGTCGATGCCGAGTGAAGCCAGCCACAGGCCCGTCAATCCACCCATGGTGAACAGGCCAATGAAACCCAGCGCATACAGCATCGGCGTCCGCAAGCTGACGGCGCCTTTCCTCAACGTGGCCGTCCAGTTGAACACTTTGATGGCGGACGGAATGGCCACCATGTAGCTCAGCAACGAGAACATCAGCGCCACGTGCGCCGACACGCCCGCCACGAACATGTGGTGGCCCCAGACCAGGAAGCCCAGCACGGCGATCGCCACGCTGGCCATGGCCACGAAGCCATAGCCGAAGACGGGCTTGTGCGCGAAGGCGGCCATGATCTCGGAGACGACGCCCATCCCCGGCAAAATCATGATGTACACGGCTGGGTGCGAATAGAACCAGAACAGGTTCTGAAAGAGCAGTGGGTCGCCGCCAAGCGCGGGATCGAAGAACCCGATGCGCAGGACGCGTTCCGCCGCCAGCAGCATGAGCGTGGTGGCCAGGACGGGCGTTGCCAGGATCAGGATCACGCTGGTGGCATAGGTTGACCACAGAAACAGCGGCATGCGGAACCAGGTCATGCCTGGCGCACGCAGGCGATGGATGCTGACGATGAAATTCAGCCCCGTCAGAATCGACGAGAAGCCGACGATGAAAATGCCGACGGCGGTGGCGACGACGTTGGTCGTGGACGCGGAGGTGCTGAAGGGCGTGTAGAACGTCCAGCCAGTATCGACACCCCCCATGAGCAGCGCGCCCAGCGTGAACAGCGCACCGACAATGTAGATGTACCAGCTCAGCAGGTTGAGGCGCGGGAAGGCGAGGTCGCGCGCGCCGATCATCAGCGGCACCAGGAAGTTGCCGAGGACCGCCGGAATCGACGGAATGAGAAAGAACCACACCATCACCACGCCGTGCATGGTGAACAGTTTGTTGTACGTCTCGCCGTCGACCAGCACGCTATTGGGCGTCAGCAGGTTCAGCCGCATCACCGTCGCGGCGATGCCGCCGACAAAGAACATCAGCGTGATGCTGATCAGATACAGCACGGCGATGCGCTTGTGATCGGTGGTCAGCAGCCACGACTTCAGCGCGTAGTCGACGCTGAGATACGTCCGGCGACGCAGTGGGATCGCGACGGCGCTCATGGAGCGGTGCCTCCAGTCGACGCGGATGGCGGGCTTGCGGCGGGCGATGGGCTCGGATACGGCACCGCCACGCTTGGCACGGGAAGGACCGGTTGGGGGAGCGGTGAGCTGGAGCCCGGGCTCGGTCCGATGGACTGGATGTATGCAATGAGCGACACGATGTCTTCCTCACTGAGCCGCCCCGCGAATGACGGCATGATCGGCTGGTAGCCCGCCGGGATCGTGGCGCCAGGTGTCAGCAGCTTCTGGCGAATATAATTCTGGTCGGCGATAACGGTCGATCCATCCGAGAGCAAGACCGGCTGACCGTAGAGTCCCGCGAGCGGCGGACCGTGCCCGGTTTCGTGGCAGTCGACGCAGCCGTACTGCTGGAACAGCTTGCGGCCCTGGGCGGCCGGCGACTGGAAGGCGGTTGCGCCCGTGTTCAGCCAGCTGGCGTAGTCGCCGGGCGACATGGCGGTGACCTGACCCGTCATCGCGGCGTGGTCCGTCCCGCAATACTGCGAGCAGAACAACGGGTAGGAGCCTGGCTGCGTGGCCGTGAACCACACCGTCGTGTAGCGGTCGGGCAGCACGTCAGCTTTGATGCGGAAGGCGGGGACGAAAAAGCTGTGGATGACGTCCTGCGACGTCATGGTCAGCTTGACGGCCTTGCCGGTTGGCACGTGCAGCGCATTGATCTCCTCCTGTCCACCCGGCTGCTCGGTCTTCCACATCCACTGCCGCGCCACCACGTACACTTCGAGCGCGTCCGCCGGCGGCTGCGCTTGAATGAAATAGATGCGCGCCCCCCAGACGAAGGGGATCATGCACAGCACCAGCGGAATGACCGTCCAGGTGATCTCGATGGGCGTCGTGTGATGATCCGGTTGACCGATCTCGTTGCCGGGGCGTCGACGGTACCTGACACAGAACGTCACGATGCAGATGAAAATCCCGACGGAGATCAGCAGGCTGACGACCAGCATGAGCAGCGCCAGCGAATCCACTTCTCCGGAGATCGCCGAGGCTTGCGGCGGAGCGATTGGCAGCCACTGCATTGGTCAGCCTATGCCTTGCCCTCACCCCGACCCTCTCCCAGTGGGAGAGGGGGTGCCTTCGCGCGGAGCTCGCCGCGCCACATCCAGCCCAGAAAGCCGACCAGCGCCAGCAGGCCCAGCACCGCTCCACCGCGCACGAAGTTCAGCGCGAACGGCGTATACCTGCCCGTGAGCGGATCGTAGTGGTAGCACACCAGCAGCGCGCGATCGAGCAGCGAGCCGATGTGCTCGGCGCCAGCGTCGACCAGCGACAGGCGCAGGTCGTTGGCCGAGAAGTCCAGCCCGTACAGGTAGCGGCTGACCTGGCCGGAGGGTGTCAACACCACCACGCCGGCCGGATGGGCATAGTCGTCCTGGATGGGATCGTACGCATAGCGGAAGCCGACGGCGTCGGTCAGCCGATCGATGGAGTTCTGGTCGCCGGTCAGCACATGCCAACCGCCGGCGCCCTGGTCGGCTTTGTCGTAGCCGCGCAGCGTGCGCGCCTTGATGTCCTGCGCATCCGATGGACCTTCGCGTGGGTCGATGCTGACGGTGATGAGCGTGAACTCCTGGCCGAGCGTGAACGTGATGCCATTCAGTCCATTCATCAGGCCGTCAAGCTCGAGCGGGCACAAATTCTGACAATGGAAGTAGTTCAGCGACAGGATGACCGGTCGATTGTCAAAATAGTCACCCAGGCGGGCGGAAGCCCCGTTCTCGTCGTGGAAGAGCAGGTCGAGCGGCACGCGCTGGCCGAGGCGCTGATCGAAACCGACGTTGGCGAGTTGATCCGGTGACAGGTCATGCGCCAGCGCGGTTGTGGGGATTACCAGCAGGACCAGGAGCATCAAAACGCCAACGACTTTCACGGATAAGACTCCTCCACGCGACCGGAGCTTGCCATCGATGGCGACGTTCCGCCGGCGTCTTGTGGCATCGCACTCGGCGCCGGCTGAGCCGCCAGCCCGCGTTGAGCGGTCAGGTCCATGGCGCGATCGATTGGAATTCTAACCACTCCAGCGCCGCGGTCCACCCAGGCGTAGCTATTCAACTTTTGTTCCTGGGCCGCGCGGTACGGGTTCGACGTCTGGCCCGATTGGGCCTCCAGCGCCGGTGCGGGCGGCGTCGGAGCCGGCGCCGCCTGGAGCCCGCCGGTGAGGTCCGCCGGCCGGCTGACCGTGAACGGTAGGCTGACCATGGCCTGCTCGAACAGCGTCACCAGCACGAACAGCAGAACCAGCGTGCCGATCAGTCCGAGCGCGGCGCCGGCCACCACCAGTGCATTCATGTCGCCGTGCTCGTAGCCGCCGCCCAGGTCCTTCGCGTCGACACCGCTCGGCAGCGTGCGGGCGGGCCGCCGGCGCAGGAGCGCGGCCACCACTACCAGCAGTTCCAGCAAGCGGACCAGGATGCCGGTGCGTTGCTCAGGCTGGCTCACGCACCGCCTCCAGTGGACGGCGAACGCGTGGATCGTTGACGGGCAGCAGCGGCCGCGTGGTCAGCTGCCAGCAGAACACCGCCAGCCACACGCCGCCGAAGCCAACGACGGCCAGGACGTCGAGCCAGTCGACGACCGGTCCGCCGGGCTCGAATGGCGGCTGGACCATCCAGAACACGTTGACAAGCTGCATGAGCGCGATCAGGCCGGCGATGGGCGCCAGCGTGCGTCGATCCCGCTTCAGCGGACGGAACAGCAGCAAGTACCACGGCAGCAAGAAACCGATAGCGCCGACTCCGACCGCGACCGCCAGCCAGCCGCCCTCGGTGCGGCTCAGGTACCACGGAATCTCGTCGCTCAGATTTCCCGCCCAGATCAGCAGATACTGGAAGTACTCCAGGTAGCCCCACAGCATGATGAACGCCAGGAGCAGGCTGCCCAGGTCGTTGAAGACTTCCGGAGTCAGCATGCGGGCGAGGCTCGCACCGCTTCCAAAGAGGGCCACGAAGGCGGTGCCCAGGGCCAGCGCCAGCAGCAGGTCGCCCATGGCCACCATTGGCGGATACATGGTGGAAAACCAGTCCGCGTCGAGGGACATCAACCAGTCAATCGCGGCGAACGTGACCGTGAAGCCAAGGATCAGGGCGGCAATGACGCTAAAGCGTTGCAGTCGGCGCTGAATCAGCGGGTCGTCGCTGCGATCTTGCGCGAGAGACCAGCGGCGCGCCAGGTAGCCGAGCACCACCCACGCGACCAGGTACACCACCGAGCGGAGGATGAAGAACGGCACGTTCAGATAGATCGCCTTGTGCTGCAAGACCGCGTCTGACGCGACGGCGTCCGGGCGCGCCCAGGCGTACAGGTACGGCAGCCCGAACAGGATCGGAATGAACAGGACCGCTACGAGGGGCAAGGTGGCGGTGCCAGCTTCGAATACCCGCCGCGTCGCCAGTCCCCAGTTCCCGCCGGTCAGAAATTGGATGAGCACGATGCCAAGTGAACCGAGCCCCAGTCCGAGCCAGAACGTGTAACCAAACAGGTACGCTCGAAAGAAGTTCTCGGCATTGTTGAGACCGAAAACAACGGTCACCGCCAGGCCGAGGACGCCGATGGCCGCCGCGGCGATTATCCAGCGCCGATCGATGCTCACGGCTGCTGCTCCAGCTGGGCTTGCTGGTCGGGCGGCACGTCGTCGAGGGTCGCGTTCTGGCTGAGCTGGAGCGCTCGGATATACGCGATAATCGCCCAACGGTCCTGCACCGGTATCTGCGCGGCGTAGCTGGGCATGGCGCCGAAGCCGTTGCTCACCACGTCGAAGAAGTGGCCAACCGGCGCCTGCCGCAAACGATCCGAGTGGTACGAGGGCGGTGGATTGAAGCCGCGCTGGACGACGAGCCCGTCGCCATCTCCGGTATAGCCGTGGCACGGAACGCAGTAGATTTCGTAACGATCGCGGCCGCGGTCCAGCACGTCGCGAGTGACGGGAAACGGAAATTGGGTGCTGTCCTGACCGTTGGCGTCCTTACCGGTGAACAGCAGCGTGTCGTCCTGCGTGTGTCCGCGGGCGACGGTGTCCGCGGGTATCGGCCGAGCGGAGCTGCCGTCGCTGAAGAAGTCACTGGCCGTGTACGGCCGGTTGTAAGGTTGGACCGCCATCTTCTGCGTGCAGCCGGCCAGCAACAACGTCAGGCCCAGCGCCGCGGTGGCGCCGCCGAGCTTATTCCAGGACATCGCTGACCTCGCGTGCATCCAGGTCGCGCAGGAGCTGACGGGTGGCGGCCGCGTCGAACCGCGCGTCGCGAGCCTCGATGCACAGGAAAAAACGGTCGCGGCTGGCACGCTCGAAAGCTTCGACGTTGAAGACCGGGTGGTACGGCTCGGGATGTCCATTCAGGATCAGCAGCCCGAAGAGCAGCGAGAGCGCGGAGAACAGCACGCCCATCTCGAACGTCACCGGGATGAACGCAGGCCAGCTGTTGAGCGGTCGCCCGCCGACGTCCACCGGCAGCGAGATGGTGTGGACGTAGAACTGCATGCCGTAGCCGAGCACGGCGCCGAACATGCCACCGAACAACCCGATCAGCGGCACCGCTTTCGGCCGGAACCCGAGCGCGTCGCTCAGACCTTCGACTGGAAATGGAGCATACGCATCCAGTGCCCGGTACCCGGCGTTGTACGCCCGCCGCGTCGCGCGCACGAGCTGCTCGGGTGTGTCGAACTCCGCCAGCAAACCGTACAGGTGCGGCGCTTCGTATTCGGCTTCCGACGATTGAATCGGCTCGGAGGTAACGGCCATGTGCTCAGCCGCGGCGCGCAAGCCACAGCTCGTGGAGCATGCGGCGCATCTCGAACGCCGGTATGACCGGCAGGAATCGAGCGAAGAGGAACATCAGACTGGCAAACAGCCCCAGGGTGCCGAGGAGGAAGGACCAGTCCCAGATCGTCGGGGTGAAAACACCCCACGACGACGGCAGATAGTCGCGCTCCAGGCTGCCGACGACGATCATGAACCGTTCCAGCCACATACCGATGTTGACCACGATCGAGACCCAGAAGAGCAGAAAGGGCGTGGTCCGTACGCGCTTGAACCACAGGAGCTGGGTGACCGCCACGTTGCACACCAGCACCAGCCAGTACCACAGCGCATACGGCCCGAACGCGCGATTCGCGAGCAGGGCGACCTCGAACTCGTTGCCGCTGTACCAGCCCATGAAGTGCTCCACGACATACGAGTAGTCGACCACGAGGCCGGTCACCAGCATGAATTTGGCCATGATGTCGAGGTGCCGCAGCGTGACGAAGTCCTGGAGGCCGTATGCGACGCGCAGGGGTATGGAAATCGTGAGTACCATGGCGAAGCCCGAAAACAGTGCGCCCGCCACGAAATAGGGCGGAAAGATTGTTTCGTGCCAGCCGACGACAATGCCGACCGCGAAATCGGTGCTGACGACGCTGTGGACTGAGACCACCAGCGGCGTCGCCAGGGCGGCTAGCAGGTAGTAGGTTTGCTCGTAGCGGTGCCAGTGGCGCGAAGAACCGCGCCAGCCGAGCGCCAGGACCCCATACACCACTTTCCTGGTCCGCGTCAGCGCTCGATCGCGCAGGCTGGCCAGGTCCGGCACCATGCCGAGGTACCAGAAGATCAGCGAGACGGTGAAATACGTGCTGACGGCGAAGAAATCCCAGATGAGTGGACTGCGAAACTGGGGCCAGACGCCCATCGTGGATGGATACGGAATCAGCCAGTAGAAGAACCACGGACGGCCGAGGTGAAACAGCGGGTACAGGCCGGCTTGCATGACCGCGAAGATCGTCATCGCCTCGGCGAAGCGGTTAATGGACGTCCGCCACTGCTGCTTGAGCAGGAAGAGAATGGCGGAGATCAGCGTTCCTGCGTGGCCGATCCCGATCCACCACACGAAACTGGTAATCGCAAAACCCCATGCCACCGGGATCATCACGCCCCACTCGCCGATGCCGATTGACACCAGCACCACGATCGTGAGGAACAGCACCATGACCAGCATCAGGCCGACCGCGAATCCCGTACGCCAGGCCCCGCGCCCTTCGGAGCGCATCACCAGCCCGTCGATGCGGTCGGTAATCGAGCCGTAGCTGTTGTCAGGCGTCAGCAGCGGCGGGAAACCGTGCTCGATGAAAGGCTCGGGCGCTTCGACCTGACCTGCGGCGAGGGTCATACTGTCGGCGCAATCGATGGATTGGGATTTGGCACCGTCGCCAGGTACGTGGTGCGGGGTTTGGTATTGAGCTCGGCGAGCAGCGTGTAGTTGCGCGCGAGGCCGCGCTGGTGCGCCACCTGACTGTTCGGATCGTTCAGGTTGCCGAAGACGATCGCATTGGTCGGGCACGCCGCCTGGCAGGCGGTGAGCACCTCGCCGTCGCGGATCGGCCGGTTCTCTTTTTCGGCCTGAATGCGCCCGGCGCTGATGCGTTGCGTACAGTACGTGCACTTCTCCATCACGCCGCGGCTGCGCACGGTTACCTGCGGATTGTGGAGTAACTTGAGGCTGGGGGTATCGAAGTCAGTGTACTGGAAGAAGTTGAAGCGACGCACTTTGTACGGGCAGTTATTCGAACAATAGCGGGTGCCGACGCAACGGTTGTACACCATGTCGTTCAAGCCTTCGGTGCTGTGGACCGTCGCGCCAACCGGACACACCAGCTCGCACGGCGCGTCCTCGCACTGCATGCACGGCACCAGCTGGTTCAGGACGCGTGGGTTCTCGTCGCCATTCTCATAGTACGTGTCGACACGCAGCCACAGCATCTCCCGACCGCGGCCGACCTCGTCCTTGCCCACCACCGGAATGTTGTTCTCGGCCTGACAGGCCACGATGCACGCGTTGCAGCCCACGCAGGAGTTCAGGTCGATGACCATGCCCCACTTGTTGTCGGGATAGGGATACGCCGGATACAGCGACGTCTCCGGCTGCTGCTGGCCAACCGCTACGGAATTGCCGGCTGCTTGAAGCTGCTGCTGAGACGTGGTGACCACCAGGTCGTGGCCCTCCATGCTGTGGTGGCCCTGGGTTGAGACCAGCTGGTGCGTTTCGCCCGTGCGCTGCGCCTGGAGGCCGGTGTCGAACCACAACGCGTTCGAGGTGCGTACGGCGTTGGCGTTGAAGCCGACGGTCGCGCCGGCGCCCGCGCCGCGCTGGCGCCCGTAGCCGAGCGTCACGCTGAGCGTGCCATCCGCCTGGCCGGGCTGCACCCAGACTGGAGCGCGAACGGTCCGACCAGCGTAGCTGAGCTCCACGACGTCCTGGGTGGTGACGCCGAGTTGACTGGCGGTGGCCGGACTGAGAGCCACGACGTTGTCCCAGCTCAACTTGGAAAGGGGACGGGGTAGCTCCAGCAGCCAGCCGTTGGTGGCGAACTGACCGTCGTACAGCGACGGGTCCGGCCGAAATGCGATCTCGAGTGCGCCGGCTTGCGGCGTGGCAGAAGTCAGGTCGACGCTGGCGGCCCAGCCCGCACCGACCGTCACGTTGACAGGCCGGCTCGCCGAACCGGCGACCACCCCGTCGCTCAGCGTCTGGCGCCAGAACGCGTCGAAGTCGCCGCCGGGGTGCTGGGTCTGCCAGTAGGCCTTGACGATGTCGTGGCTGGGGGTGGCCGGCGCGTCCGAAAACGTGGCGAGTACCTCGTGGACGGAGTGCGCCTCGCTGTACAGGGGCGCGATGGTCGGCTGCAGGATGGTGGTGGTGCCGTCGAAACCCCGCGCGTCGCTCCAGTCTTCCAGCGCATGCAGTGCTGGCACGTGCCACTGACACTTCTCGCTCGTTTCGTCCTCGAACAGGCTCACGTGCACCGTTGTCCCGACCCGCTGCAGCGCGTCGCGGAACGGGACGTCCGCCGGCGCGGAGTACACCGGGTTGCCGTCCAGGATCACCAGCAGCGCAACCTGCCCACTGGACATGTCGTCAACCAGTTGCCGCAACGACGCCACGTGGTCCACCGCGTCCAGCAGTACCGGGCTGGCGTAGTCCACCGTCGTGCCGACGCTGCCGAGGGCCGCGTTGATCGCGTGCGCCGCGGCGTGGACCGCCGGCGGCTGAAAGTCGCCAGGCACAACCAGCGACGTTCGGCCGTGGCTGCGGAGGTCGTCCGCCAGTGTCGTCAGAAAATCCGAAGGGACTCCCGCCGGCGGCTGGACCGCCGGGGCGCCGGTATTGACCTGCAGCGCGGCTGCCAGCGCAAACGCCAACGATTGAATGCTGGCTGCCGGCAACGGCAGGCGGTGGTCGGCCGCCGCGCCGAGCAGCGAGGGGGTGCTTTCCACCGCGTACACGCGGCTCAGAGCGCCTTGCTCCGGACGTCGCCGCGTGGCGAAATCGTGCATGTAGCGCAGGCGCCCCGGCGCCCAGGCGAAGGTGTCGGCATCGAGGCTCAGCACCACATCCGCCGCGTCGAAGTGATAGCGCGGCTCGACGGGCTGGCCGAACGCCAGCTGGGCGCCAGCCAGCGCAGTGTCACGATTGACCGGCTCCCACCAGTGCCACCTGGCATTCGGGAACGCCTGTCCGAGCTGGCCAATCTGAGCCGCCAGCGTCGGCGACGTGCTCGAGCCGCTCAGAAACCGGATCCCCTGGCCGCCGCTGGAGCGCAGGGTCTCGAGCGCCGCGCGCAGACGCCGCTGGAACTCGTTCCACGTGTTGATCTGGCCCTGAAAGGTGACCGTTTGTGCGCGAGTCGGCTCGTACAGGGTCAGGACGGATGCCTGGCCGAACGCATCGGTGGCGCCCAGGCTGGCCGGCTGTTGCGGATTGCCCTCGATCTTCGTCGGACGCCCGAGCTGGGTCTGGACCAGGACACCGTCGGCAAAGCCTCCCAGCACGTGTGCGCTGGCGAAGAACAGCGGCTTGTCGGTGGCCACCTGCGCGGGTTGACGCACGTACGGCACGATCTGCTCGTGTGGGGGTGCGCACGCGGCGGCGCCCGCGATCGCCAGTGAGGCGCCCATGAGCTGGATGAAGCGGCGTCGACTGACGGGATCGGTGTGCTGCGCCAGCGCGTCGAGGAACGCGGCGTGCCGGAGCGACCGAACGTCCAGTGTGTCGCTCATAGATTTAGCGGTGACACGTGTCGCAGCTGATTTTGGATTGGATGTGGTACATCTGCACAAGCTGCCGCCCGAGCTGGTCTTGATTGGCCGGCGGCGTCCAGGCCATGTTGAAAACCTGGTCCTCCGGCCGGACGAAGCGCGCCGGGTCCTGGTGACACTCCAGACAGAAGCTCATTTGCATGGTTTGCGTTTTGAACGTGAGCGGCATCTGGTCGACCCGTCCGTGACACGTCGAACAGCCAACGCCTTTATTGACATGGATGCTGTGGTCGAAATATACGAACTCGGGCAGGTTGGTGACGCGGTTCCACGGAATGGGTTGGCCGCTTTGAAAACTGTCGAACACCGGCTGCAGCGTGGGGCTCTGGGCCCATATTTCGGAGTGGCAGTTCATGCACACCTGGGTGGGTGGAATACCCGCGAACGCGGAGGATTCGACGGTCGTGTGACAGTAGCGACAATCGATGCCGTCATCCATCACGTGGTGCTGGTGACTGAACGGAACGGGTTGATCGACCGGCTTGCCAACGTCCGTCGCGTACGGGGAACGCACGTACAACTCCAGCACCGAGAATACGAGCACCACGCCCAACAGCGAGCCCCACAGCGTGACACGAGCCAGGCTATTGGCGCTTGGATTGAAGACTTGAGCCACCCGCGCTGAAGTGATTGTGCGATGGTACGTCCGCCCAATTCTTGACCTTGATCACAATCGAGGCTCACCCCAGCAGCGGCTGTTGCCCCGTGCGTACGCCGTGTAGTTGACATAACCCGTGAGACGTGCTCAATTGCAAACTGGGCAGATCGCGCCTGTTCTCCGGGCTACGGGTCCACGCGGATGAGCCGCAGGCCGCCCAGGTTCATGACGGCCTCGGCGGTCTTCGCCTCGGCCCGAACGCGCAGCGTGGCGTGGCCGGCCGGCAGGTGGAGGCGTCCGAGTGGCAGCCAGGGCGACGCGGATGCCCAGGCGCCAGTGTTCCAGACCACGCCGAGCAGCTCGTCCGTGGCGTGGGTGCCCACCCGATACGGCGTCCCCGCCGATTCTTGCGGGCAGGCATAGCGGATCTCGAGCGCATACGTGCCGCTCTCGGGCAGCGCCACGTCCCAGCTCACGAACTCGGCCGCATCGATCCAGTTGCTGATGACCGTCTGTTCACCGTCGGCCTGGGTGCATCGCAAACTGCTGCCGTGGAGCGTCGCTCGACCTGCGGGCAGCTCCACGATGTTTTCGGCGACACGCGGCGTCTCGAACGGCGGCGCCGCCATATCTGCCGCCTCGGGCCATTCGCGCAGCCAGGAGTACGCGTCGGGAGATACTGGATAGCGGATCCTGTTCCAGCTGAATGGGCCGTCGTCCACGGGCACAAATTCGCAATTCTCGAAGCGGACGAGTGGCGAGGAGAAGTCGGAGTAACAATAGAGAAACCTGGATTCCTGACCGCGCGTGCGAAAGGCGCGCAAGCGATGGATGAGCGCCGTGAAGGTGCTGAACAGCGTGCCGGCGAAAACCCGCGCCTGGCTGGCAACCAGTTGCGCCAGCAGCGCGTCGACGGCCTCGTCGTAGCGAGGAAGCTGGGAGATGTGCGCTCGGAGCTCCGGGTCTTCACGCAGGTACCGATCCAGGAAAACGACCTGGCGGAAGTGGCGCTGGAGTGGACCGAACAGCTCTTCACGGGAGGTACCGTCCGTACAGATGACGAGCGGCTCGTCGCGCGACATGCGCGAGGCGAGATTGGCGACGATCTCCTGGCCGGTGATGGACGCCGCGCGCGTAATTTTGCGTCTGGATAGCTCATTAGAGACAAAGTCCGCGCGTCGGAGATGGATTGCGTTGAAGGTTCCCAACGTGGCAGCCACGCGATCGGCTAGCTCCGCGTACGCGCGTTTGGGTTGCACGCGCCGCATCAGGTTGACAAGCTGACGGCGCTGGTCGTCGTTCAGATAGAAGAAGTGGGAATACAGGCCCAGCGCCTGGGTGGTGACGTGCAGGTCCGCGGCCTCGTGCTCCTGCTCGGTGAAGGAGTACACGTGCTGGCGTCCATTGCGAAAGAGCCGAAAGCGCGGATCGTCAGGGTCTGGCTGTGTGGGGGCATACACGGATTCGTACACCGCTGCCCACTCGCGCTGGACGGCGGCCGGGATGGAGAGCCAGGTCTTCAGCAGGTGAGCGCCGGACCAGGGCACGGGAATTTCGAACAGGTCTGGAACGACGATCGGCTCGAGGACACCGCCCTCATCAGGGCCGACCGGATACCGGCGCGGCATACGGAAGCGGTAGGGAACCAGCACCCTGTCCGTGAGGTGGGCGAGGGCGATGGCGATGTCCAGCGACATCTTGTTATTGCTGAAGCCGGAGTAGTAGCCGGGGAAAAAGAGGCGGCGCGTGTGTGTAGAGCCTCAGCAGAAGCCGGCGGATACCGATGGCGGGAAGCGCTCGGGGTGGCCGTCGAAGTAATTGTGAGCGAACTGCCCACCGGCGATCACGTAGTGCAAGAAGATCTGGCCCATCGTGTGTCCGGTGAACCGCTCCCGCCAGTGGTCGGTCTCCACACCCAGGTACACCGCGCCGTCACCCTGCTCCATCTCGACTCGATCGTTGGGTGAGAAGTACAGGCTGCCTTCGCCCTCGTCACGCCCCAGGTGGATCGAGACGCTGACCTCGCAGCTGTGGCGATCGTGGTGCCGGATCAGGCTGTCGTCGTGGAAGTACACCCGCGCGTAGCTATAAGTGGGCACCAGGCGGCAGCCAGAAATTGTCTCGATCCTGGGCCAAAGCTCGAGCAACAAGGCGTCGGTTGGGGCGAGGTTCGAGACGCTGACGGCGGTAGGGACATGGTTGTCGCGGAACGTTTCGCCGCGCCACTGATGGAGGAGGAGCGTGCGGTACATGACGCGGGCCAGGCTGGGCTCGAGCAGGGCTTTGCAGGCGATGTAGCCTCGCTCGCGCAGCTCCGGATTCATGCCGGGGATGGTAGCACCGAGGCTGCCTGGCGGCGGCGTCGGAGGAGGGCGCCGATGCGGGATTCGACCTCGGCCGCGTCCAGGTTGCCTTCGGCGTCGGCAACCAGCCAACCTGGGACGGGTGGGTGCCACCAGGGCGCCCAGATGATCAGGCCGTGTGGATTCAGCAGGCCGGCGACATATCCCAGCGAAGAGCGTGACAGCACCAGTACATCGGCGGTGGCGAAGTCGTCGAGCACCGCTCGGGCGTCGACGTTGGCCACGATCTCGAGGTTGGGCAGGTCGGCGAAGTCGTCCAGGGCGTAGTCTGCCGGGTTTATGGTGCCGGGTCGATCGAGGTGGAAGTAGAGGCCCGGGTCGCCCGGTTCAAGCGTGTACGCCCGCGGCGGTATCTCCGTATGCATGCGGATCACCAGCGGGACGCCGTGCTGATGGAGCGCGTCGACGAGCATCTGGCACACACGCAGGTAAAAGCTGTTCGGCAGCAGCCGATCCCCGTGGTCCGCGCGACCGGACACGCTGTTGTCGCCGCGCCGCAAATGAACGCACACCCGGATGGGCCCCTGGGGCCGGTAGTCGCGGTAAGGGCTGACCGAACGCAACACCAGGTAGCTGGACGGATGCCGGTCAGTACAGGGAAAGGGTATGCAGGCCGACAGCAGGACCGACTGGCGGGTGTCAACCGTTCGGCGGCGGTAGCGCTCCACAACCCGCTCCGTCAGGGTATGTATCTCGATTCGCTCGGCGGCCGGCGTGGGAAAATCATCGGAAGGTAACGAGAACGCCGCATTGAAGCGCGCGGCGAAGTCGGGTTGCGTCTGGCCGGTCAGCAGCGGCATCAGACCCTGGTAGCCGACGCGTCCCAGTGGCGTATGCACGTATTTGACGTGCAGCGTTCGGGAAAGCGCGTACAGCGCGTAGATGCGCTGCAACTGCGAGCCAACTCCGTCGCTGGAGCTGTTGTCGTACGTCACGGCGAGCTCGCCTGGCGACGAGCTTGATTGCACGAGCGGCGGAGTCGGACGCAGCTTGGCCAGGTATGCGGCCGGTACGTGTGTGTCGGTCACGTCGGCCGCGAGCTGCAGCGCCGCGTGGACTCGCGCCCCGGCCAGATACGCGTGCGCGTCCTGGACAAACCGCGGCCAGTCGAAGTCGCTCGCACATGTGTGGCACGTCGCGGCAATGTCGAAGATGGTCGCCAGCTGCGTGACCTCCGCGTCAGGCTCGCCCAGCTTCTGGCCCAGATGGGCAGCCAGCTGCAGGACCAGGTCCTCCGGACTGCACATCAGCGCGGAGGACGTCTCGAATTGGTCAGGCTGCGCCTGATCGAAGATGGCGTCCAGCGTGGCAGGTAGGCCGAAGAGCTCGTCGTGCAGCGTGAGCTCTGCCCGGGGCATGTCGCGCAGCACCAGATTGACGCGGTGCCGGTCGTGCGGGTGCACGAGGAGATCGAGACCCAGCACCGGGCGCAGGGTTGGCGACGAGTACACCCGCGTGGCGAGGACGGCATCACCCAACACCACGACAGGAATCCGCGCTTCGGACAAGCGCTCCAGTACCCGTCGCAGCAGGTGGCGTCGCAACACTCCCAGCGCGGCGGAGCGATGGTACAGGCCCCTCAGGCGGGCATAGACGTGGCGGGGAACGGCTTCGGCGTCGAGGGGGACCGCTTCTCGCAGGCGCACGTACACCAGCGGCACCACATGGGCCGCGTCGGAAATGCGGACGATCTTCTGCCAATCTGGAGCGGCGTCGACGAGCGCTCGGATGCGCTCGGGTGATGGGTCCGGCCGACCGCAGGCGAGGATCAGTTGGAGTTCCAGGTCCCGCACCAGAAGCTGCATGCTACCATCGTGGCTCGCGTCTGCCGATGGATGCCTCGAGGGATTTTCTGCTGCAGCTGCGCTGGACTGGACGGTTCGGCAATCGGCTGCTCCAGTACGCCTATGGCGCGACCTTTGCTCGTCGAACGGGGTTCGAATACTGGTTGCCGTCGGAGTGGGAAGGCACTCGACTGTTCGCGCATCAGCCACATCCGGTGGTATCAAATGCGGAGATTCGTGCGGCGGTCGCCGAGCCGACGGAGGGCTCGGCGAGCAACGCGCTGCGCATGGACGTGGTGAGAAAATACTTCCCCGAGGCGGAGATCTTCGATGCCGAGGTCATTCGCGACCCGTACGCGGCGCCCGGGCACCCCGTGTGTCATGCCAACGGATGTGCCTACAACCCGGCCATCTTCGCCGGCATGTCGCGCGCGCATTTGCGCAGCGTGTGCGAGTTCAGCGACGAGGTCAAGCGTCTACCAGCGTACCGACGCTACTCCGATCTGCAGGGCCTGTACGACGTCGCGCACCTGAGGCGCGACGACATCAGCGACGCGGAGTACAACCGCCACCACGCCCAGGGGTACTCGGTCATTTCCCGAGATGCGTACTTCGCCGCGTTCGAGAAATTTGGATACTCGGCCGATGGCATCCAGTGGGTATCCGATGACTATACCGGCAAGTGGCACACGAATCGACGCGCCCGGTATCCAGCCGGCTGGACGTACCCCACGGGTTCTGAATACGTCAAAGGCATGGTTTTCGATTGGCTCGACGATTTTCTCAAGCTGTACTTCGCGCGGACGATCTTTCGAGCGAATTCTTCGTTCAGCTGGTGGGCGGGTGTGTTGTCGCCGACGGCCCGCGTGTTCAGTCCGGTTCTGGACCGCCGGCACATCTACGGTGTGGACGGTCTGGAGGAGATCGACGTGGAGTTCGTCGAGGGCAATCACCCCCACTGGCTGTACGCCGGCGATCATGCGAATCCGGACATCGTGCTCGGCCCTTGATGAGCCGCGCGGCGCCGGATAGACTGGCTTTCAGGATATGACGGCGAGGCGCGTCGAGGGCGTCCAGCTCGAACGTGCGGCAGACGAGATTCTGGCCGTCAAGCTCGCAACCTCCGAAGCGCATGCGCTGAATCAGAGCGCGGCGGCCGTCTACGAGCTGTGCGATGGCCAGCATTCGAAGACGGAGATGGCCGCCGAGATTCGCCGGCGAACCGGACTGCCGTCTGACGAAAGCATTGTCGACCTGGCGCTGGCTGACCTGGTGGAGGCCGGACTGATCGTGCTGGACGTCCCCAGACCCGTGGCGACCGTGACGCGTCGAGCGGTCATTCGACGCTTCGCGCTGTCGGCCGCGGCGATTGCCATGTTGCCGGTCGTCGAGAACATCCTGCTCCCGCCGAGGGCGTACGCGGCGACTGCCGTTCCGCCGCCGGCCTCCGACCCCTTACCCGGTGGAACCGGCGCGATGAACGGCTCGTTGATCGTGGCGATCGAAGCGCCCAGGGTGGGTGAGGCGGTCCATACCGACCGCGAGTATCTGATCGTCGGGTACGCCCTGGACCGAAACGCGACGCCGAACCAGGGCGCGCAGGCCAGCGGCGTCGACCTGGTGCAGGTCTGGATGGACATTCCGCCGAACGGCACGGCGCTGGGAGCGGCGCAGCTCGGCTTCAGTGACGCGAGCGCCGCGACGTTTGGGGTCCAGTTCGCCAACAGCGGGTTCCAGTTGACGTTCAGTCCGAGCGCTTTCGGGAACATGGGGCACAACGTGTACGTGGTGGCGCGCTCGGCGGTCACCGGTGAGCAGGTGGCAACGACGGTCTGGATCGAGATCACGAGCGCGCCGCGGAGCACGGGGTCGGGTGCCGGCGCCGCGGCGGCGGCGAGTACACCGGCGCCAGCGGCAGCGCCATCACCGAGGGTAACTCCGACCCCTACCCCGACCCCGACACCAACTCCGACGCCTACGCCTACGCCTACTCCAACTCCAACCCCAACCCCGACGCCAACTCCTACGCCGACCCCGACGCCAACTTCCGCTCCGACGCCGACTCCTACACCAACCACTCCGACTCCGACCCCGACACCTACACCGGCCCCCACTCCGACACCAACACCTACACCGACGCCGACTCCGACACCAACACCAACTCCGACTCCTACACCCACTCCCACACCCACACCCACTCCCACTCCTACACCCACTCCCACACCCACTCCTACTCCTACTCCTACTCCTACTCCTACTCCGACTCCGACTCCGACGCCAACTCCCACGCCGACGCCAACACCAACTCCCACTCCCACACCCACTCCGACTCCGACTCCGACTCCCACTCCCACACCCACACCTACGCCCACGGCGACCCCAACGCCGACGCCGACACCGACTCCCGTCTCAGACTGACGCGGGCCATTACGGGACATGAACACGGTGAATGTCGAGCGACCGAGACGTGACGGCGGGCAATCGGCGAAGACGGACAGGAGCACGGCGTCGGTCCAGCGAACGAGCGGGTTGATGAAAAACCTGTCGAAGGGCTCCACCGCAGGTGGAATCACTGAACCTGCGTTCCTCAGAGGGCGCCAGCTCACGTTTGTGGCCGCCACCTTTCGACGTGCCGGCAGTTCTTCTCTGAAGAGAAGCAGACTTGTTCAGCAACCTGCGAGACGTGACGGCGGGCGGTCAGGAGCGATGGATACGAACACGGCGTGTGTCCAGCGACTGCAACATGACGGCGGGCGATGGGGCGACCATCTCCGCCACCCTTCCCTCCGCGAAGCGCGGGTGAGGGATCGCTATTGTGCGGCCCGTTGATAGGCCTCAGAGGGGCTCGTCACTGTGATGCGCATCGCCGTCATCGGTCTCGGCAAGCTGGGCTCGCCGCTGGCGGCGGTTCTGGCTTCGGCGGGGCACACGGTCGTTGGCGTTGACCGCAACGCCGACACCGTGCGTCTGCTGAGCGCCGGCGCGGCGCCCGTCCAGGAACCTGGGCTCCAGCACCTCCTCCACGCCAGCGGTGGCCAGTGGAAACTCACCGCAACGACCAACTGCGCGGACGCGGTCCGCTCCAGCGACATTACCCTCGTGTGCGTACCCACGCCGAGCGGGCAGGACGGTCTTTTCACCCACGACCTCCTGTTGCAGGCGGTCCGCGAAGTTGGCGATGCGCTGCGCGGTGCGTCGAGCTACCACGTCCTGGGTGTCGTCAGCACGGTCTTGCCCGGTACCACCGCTGGCTCGCTCAAAAGCGCACTCGAGGACTCCTCACAACGCCAGGCTGGTGACGACCTGGGATTGTGCTACACACCCGCTTTCGTCGCCCTTGGCAGCGTCGTGCACGACCTCCAGAACCCGGATTTCATCCTGATCGGTGAAGCCAGTCAGGACGCGCGAGCCGGCGACATCCTGGACCACGTCTACCGGAGTCTGTGCGCCAACCGGCCACCCGTGCGGCGCATGGCGGCCGTCAATGCGGAGATCACCAAGCTGTCCATCAATACCTACGTCACGACCCGAATTTCGTATGCCAACATGCTGGCGGACCTGTGCGAACGACTGCCGGGCGCGGATGTCGACGTCGTGACCGAGGCGATCGGTCTGGATGCGCGCATCGGTGCCGGCTACCTCAAAGCGGCGGTCGGCTACGGCGGCCCCTGCTTTCCGCGTGACAATCTGGCGCTGAGCGCGCTGGCGCACAGCCTCGGCGCCCGAGCGGATATCGCCGACGCCACCGACCGGGTAAATCGCTACCAGCTGGACCGCGTGCTGGCGCGCGTCCGGGAGCACGCGGCGCCCGGTGCGACGGTCGGCATTCTCGGCCTGACGTACAAGCCGGATACACCCGTCGTCGACGACAGCTTCGGCATCGCGCTCGCTCAGCGACTCGCGGCGTGTGGCTACCGCTTGCTGGTCTCCGATCCCCTGGGGCTCGAGGCGGCCGCGGCCGTTCTCGGCTCGCAGGCGCAGCCTGTTTCTCTGGCGTCGTGCGCGGCGGCGGCAGACGTACTGGTGATCGCCACCCCGTGGGCCGAATACGCGCGTCTCCATCACGATCTTTTGCGTCGGAGCGGGCGGCGGTGCGTTGTGCTCGACTGCTGGCGGGTGCTGCCGCGCCAGTCACTGTGCGAGGTGGCAGACGTGGTCTATCTGGGACTGGGCGCCAGCGCTCAGGGCGTCGGCGGCGTCGGCTCGTTCTGATCGGGCCACGGCCCTTCCCGCAGCCAGATCGTCACGGCGAACCGACTGTCGGCGAACGCATCGGTCTCGGGCTCAACCGGGCGGACCTCGTGGAATGCCCCGCTCGGAAACATGACGATGCTGTTGTCCAGCGGCGGCAGCGTGGTGCAGGTCGCGGCGCCGGTGCTGCCGGTCGGCGTAAGCCACGTGTCGTACAGGCGCAGCTCACCGCCACGGAAGCGTCGCGGCACGGCGTGGAAGTAGTAGACGCACGAGATTCGCCGCGAGGCGGCGATCGGGTGACCGGTATCGACGTGCGGCACGAAGAACCCGCCGCGCCCGTGGGCCGTGAGCTGGCGCTCCACCTCCCCGAGCGGAAACCAGGCGAGTCCCAGTTGCTGGCGCACATACGGCAACATGGCGCGCAGTCGCTCGTCGAACATGTGCCAGATCTCCTCGAGGCGGGTGCCGGACAGGGTGCGCGACTTGCGGGTCGCGTGGTCGAGCTTGTTCTCGCCCTCGTTGCCGACGATGCCCGACTCGCGGAAATCGTCTTCGTAGCGGAGGGCGTGTTCGAGGAGCCGGTCGTGTTCGGCACTCGAGAGGAAGTCCGTCAAGCGCACATACCGCGTGGCGACCAGGCTGCGCGACGGCGAAACCGGTCGCACAGTCGCCGACCGGAGGCGGATTTCGGCCACCCGAGACAGGTCATCCGCCATACGGCTGGAGCCGCGGCCGACCGCGTCGAGCGCGTGGCTGACGAACGCCTCGTCGACAAGGTCGAGCAGGTGCGCGGCAACGTCGGACGCTTCCGATCGCGCACCGCGCAAGCTGACCGCGCCGGTGGCGATCCGTGTGCTGATCTCCAGGATGGCCGCGGACTTCTCGCGCGCCGCGACCGTGCTGTCGATCAGCGGCAGTGTGGCGTGGGCGCCGCGCACGATAGTCGGTCGCCACGCGCACCCGGGCTGAAACGCGCCGGCGACGATCAGGCCGATGGGCAGGGGGCTGGCCGGCACGTCCTCCCGCACCAGGCGGAGATCATGCGCCATGCCATCGTCACCTTCGCCCGCGGCGATGGGCGCCCGGTAGGGATGCACGTCGCCGGCGGCGTCGAGCGCGGCGAACGTATCCGAGTAATAGGTCGCTCCGCGGCGTACAAGCTCCGCGACCAGGGTCGTTTTGCCGATCGAACCTCGCCCCGGAATGACGATGGCGACTCCGCGCCAGCCAACCACCCCGGCGCGCACGAATGTGAGCCGTGGTGAACGGCGCGCGACGCACTCGTCGATGTCGCGGCGAAGCCAGCCGAACAGCTCGTCCTCGGACTCCGTGGCGAACACCGCGATCTCATCACAGGCGACGACGTACTCGGTCGGTGCTTCCGACTCGGCCGTCCTGCTGGCTGAGACGCTGTAAGCCACCGAGACTTTCTGCGGTTCGTTGGGGACCACGAATTCGGGTGGCAGCGCGTCTTGCAGGCGGTCGCAGACGCCGATTCCAGCCGTGTCCGCGACGCGCACTTCGACGCCGCAGCACGTGCGGACCAGCTTCTCGATCGGCATGGGGTCCGTCAGGGCGATTGTGCGGCGGCGCCGGTCGGGTCCGCGGCGTGAGCCTCCAGTTGGTCGCCGCTGGCGTCGCGCAGGTCGACCACGGCCGGATGGCCAGCCGGCCAGGATTCCTGGGCCGTGTAATCGGTCCAGTTCTGACCCTGGGCGGCCGACGGTGATTCGCCGACGCGGACAGACTGGACCGCTCCGAAGGCGTCGGCCGACTTGCCGCAGGATTCGGTGGGGATGTCCAGCATGCCGTCGAGCAGGACGGGCGGCAGCACGTTGGGTCGACAGCCGAACAGGGCTACCCAGAACCGTCCGTACGGACCGCCCTGGACGTAGCCCACGCCGAGCTCGCGCCAGAAGCCGTGCATGAGCACGCGGCGGTGTAACGCGTCCGAGAGCCACCAGCCGAGGGCGCCGTCGGGCTCGTCGCTGATGGCCGAGATGGTTTCGACGACCAGCCAGGCGCTGCCGGACGGGACGGTGTAACCCTGGGCCGCCGCGCGGGACACGGGCGATCCGTCAGGTCCGTCGTGGTCCATATACGCGTGCGCAACCATGTTCTGGGCGTGGGCGATGGCAGCGCGGTCGAGTTCGGCGCTGCGGGCCAGGGGCAGGAGGCCGGCGGTGACGCGCGCGCGGCCGACCATGAGGGCCATGCGGTCTTCGCGGTCGCGGAACGGGTCAGCGGCGGTCGAGTCGGTCGGAGTCGAGCTGGTCGGCGTGACGCTGACGGACGCTGACGCGGTGCTGCCGGGCGCCGATGCGGCGCTGGCAGAGCCCGGACTGGCCACGGGGCCGGCTGCGCCCGACGTCGATGCCGGGCCGGCTGCGACGCCGGGGGGCATCGGGGTGGCGACGGGTGTCACGGTCGCCGGCGCCGAGGCGGGTTGCGCGGTGGCGCTGGGAGCGACGGGTGTCACGGTCGCCGGCGCCGAGGCCGGAGTCGGGGTGGCACTGGCGGCCGCTTCCGCCAGCAGGCTCTCGTTGCCAGGTGGCGGTGTGGGCGTGGGCGTCGCGTTGGCTGATGTGGGGACGGCAGTCACCGTTGCGCCGGCCTGGGCCAGCGCCGGCACCGTGGCGGCCGTCGCCTCTGCCGAGGGGCCGCTCAGCGCCAGTGCCGCGAGCAACCCGAGGGCGAGTGCGCCAGATCGCATCTGGCCCATGCTACCGGCTCCGCGCGGTTGTGATCAGGACCGCACGCGCAGCCGGCTCGGGCCGAGAGCGTCCTGCAGGCCCCCGGAGTAGAAGTTCATGCCGAGCCGAAGCGGCGCCCGTCCTCCTCGTGCTGGGGCGGTGATATGGTCAGACGCCGCGTTCGCGCGACGGCACGGAGGAACGATCCTGGACAGCATCGTCATACTGAATGGCCTCACCCATCCTCACGCCGAGATGTACCTCGAAACGCTCGAGGCGCTCGATGAGGTGAGCGGCATCGTGCTGGTCGACCCCGACGCGGACGCGCGGGCCGCATCCGCTCAGAAGACGCACAAGTCGCGGGCCGCCTACGCGGAGCTCGGCGCCGCGCTGGAGCATCCCGGCGTCACGCATGCACTGGTCGCTTTGCCGAACGATCGCACGCCGGCAGCACTGGTCCAGGTCATCGAGGCAGGTATCGGCGTGTTCACCGAGAAGCCGGGCGCGCGGTCCGCCGCCGAATTCGAGCCGGTGCTGGCTGCGCTCCAGCGTCGACGGGTGCCCTTCGCGGTCGCATATCAGAATCGAGGCGCGCCCGCCATTCAGCAGGGGCGCGAGCTCTACCGCGCGGGTGCGATCGGTCGGCTGATGTCAGTCGAGCTGCGCATGGTTACGACCCGCGTTGGCATGCGCGATCCGGGCTCCTGGTTGTTTCGGCGCGAGATCGCGGGGGGTGGAATTCTGGCCTGGCTGGCGTGCCACTGGCTGGACGCGTTGCGGTTCGTGACCGGCCAGGAGATCGCGCGCGTGCAGACCGAGCTGGCGACGCTGAGCGATGAAGCGATCGACGTCGAGGATACCGCGGTGGTGGCCTTTCGCACGTCGGCGGGGGCGCTCGGGTCGCTGCACTGCGGGTACTTGCTGGCGATCGGCAACCCCGGTTACAGGGCGGCCGGTCACGACATCAGTTTCATCCTGCGCGGTTCCGACGGCGTGATCCAGTATGCAGGCGGCCGCCAGGAATCGCCGCTGGTCCTCGAAAGCCTGGCGCCCCGCTGGCGGGCGGCATCTCGACGTACCTACCAGTTCACGCCGACACCCTCGCCCGGCTACGGCGGGCTCGCCGGACTCGATTTCTTCCGTCAGTTTCTTGCGGCGCGTAGCGGCGATGCGACTCCAGCCGACGCCGTGGATGCTCTGCGCGTGCTCGAAGTGCTCGACGCCATGTACGCCGCCGCCGCGGCGGGCCACGCGGTCGAGGTGGCGCGGCGCGCCATCTCGGAGTAGGTATGCTGCGCGCGTGCAGGTGCGTGATGGGGTTTCGGTGGTGAGCCGTCCGCCGCTCCGTGCCTGGGCGCTGGTGAATGCCCACCTGATCGAGGGCAATCCGGGCGGATACGCGGGACGCGGCGGCGTGCTGATCGCGGACGGCCGCATCGCCGCGAGTGGGCCCGACGTCCGGGCGGACTCGATCGGCGAAGTGCCAATGGTGGATGCTGGCAACCGCACGATCCTCCCAGGCCTGATCGACTGCCACGTGCACCTGACCTGGAGCGCACAGGCGTCGCCCGTCGCCACGCTGATCGAAGAGCGCGAGTTGCCGGCTACGCTGGCGCTGCGGGCGGGCGCGAACGCGCTGGCGGCGCTGCAACGCGGAACGACCACGCTGCGCGACGTGGGCAGCCCGAACGCGGTCATTTTCGCGCTGCGCGAGGCGATCGCCCGGGGTGTGTCCCCGGGCCCGCGCGTGGTCGCCGCGGGCTGCGTTATTACCACGCCCAGCGGCCACTGCCACTACGTCGGCCGCCACGCAACCGATGCCGGCTCGGCGCGGGACGCGGCCATCGCCCAGCTCGAGGCCGGCGCGGACCTGATCAAGGTCATGACCAGCGGCGGCCTGCACACACCCGGCAGCGACCCGGCCTCACCTCAGTTCTCGGTCGAGGCGCTGCGTCAGATCGCCGACGCCGCGCACGCCGCCGGACGACGTGTCACGGGCCATGCGACGTGCGACGCGGCGATCGCGGCTGCCGCGGAGGCGGGGTTCGACAGCATTCAGCACGGGAGCAATCTCCAGCCGGCGACTGCCGCGGCGCTTGCCAGGGCGAATGTCGGCATCACGCCAACGCTGGACACACGCCATTTTCTGAACCTGCACCTGGATGATCCGGCCATACCGGAGGTCATCCGCACCAGGGCGCGTACCACCAGCCTCAACCGCGGCGACGCCTACCAGGTGGCTCTGGACGCAGGGGTGACGGTGACTGCCGGCACCGACTCCGGCACCACGTTCGTGCCCCATGGCGCACTGCCGACCGAGGTCCGTCTGTTGCACGCGGGTGGACTCTCGACTCGGGACGCCATCGCCGCGGCAACCTGGACCGCCGCGCGCGAGGTGGGCCTGGCGGGTGTCGTCGGCACCCTGGCCCCCGGCGCCAGTGCCGACCTGCTGGTGCTCAATGGCGACCCGTTGAGCGACATCTCGGCACTGGAAGACGTGGCGCTGGTGGTCCTCTCAGGTAGGCAGGTCAGCGTGGGCGACGACGCGGCGTGGAGTCGGCTGCCGTGAACCCGCTGGTTTGGCCAGACCGTACACGTCGAAGACGTGCGTCGATGGGATCTCGTTTGCGGAGGCGTGCGGACTGAAGCGAACCCGCGCCCAGCGCCCGGTGGCGAGCAGGTCTCGCTCGTAGCGGCACTGTTCCTGCGACTCGACGAACCGCCGCGCGAAGACGCGCATGAAGGGCCACCGCAGTTGATGCAGCGACCATCCCCCCGAGTGATTGTCCGTACATTTGAGGTGTATCACCTGGCCGCGCGCCAGTCAAGCTGATCTCGAAATCCGGTAAGCTGTGCCGCCGCCGAATGACCTCGCCAGCCGCGCGTGCCCTGCTCAACACCCTCGCATGCGGCGTCGTGCGGCAGCAGTTGATGCTCCTGCGCGAGCACGAGCCGGGCGCGCGTACCGGGCAGGACCCCGAGGACGTCCACGACATGCGCGTCGCCACCCGCCGCCTGCGCGCCGCGCTCCGCACCTTCGACCAGGTGCTGCCCGCCGACCGCGAGTTCGTCGACGAGGAGCTGCGCTGGCTGGGCGACGGCCTGGCCGCGGTACGCGACCTGGACGTGCAACTGGAGCGGGTCCACGCTCTGGGCGGACTCGAATCGCCGGGCGATCGGGAGGCGCTCGAAGCCCTGGAAGCGGCGCTGAGCCGCGAGCACACCCGCGCCCGTTCGGAGCTGAATGAGCTGCTCGATTCGGAGCGGTACGCGGCGATTCTGTCCCACGGCGCCGATCTGCTGACCCGACCGGTGCCCCAGCGGGCGGAGGACGTGACGGTTGGCGGCGCGGCGTACGAGCTGGTGGAGCGTCCGTTTCGCCGCTTCCGCAAGTCCGCCAGGCGCCTCACCGTCGACTCGCCGCCGGCGGATTTTCACAAGGCGCGCAAGCGGGCGCGGCTCCTCCGCTACACGGTGGAGTTCGTCGGCGATGCGTTCCCGCGGGCCTCGAGGCGTTTCGTGCGGCGGCTGGTCGCGCTGCAGGACGTGCTGGGCAAGCATCAGGACGCGGAGGTCGCGCTTGGTGAGCTGCGCGAGGTGGCGCAGCGGTCGGAGCTGTCGCCGAGCGCGTTGTTCGCCCTGGGCCAGCTCGGGCAGCGTTACGCCGACGAGGCGGCTGAGCTGCGCTCGCAATTTGCGGGAGCCTACGCTGGCGTCGTCGGCAAACGCTGGCGCACGCTGCGGCGCGAATCCGGATGAAGTAACGATCCAGGATGGCGCGGAGCGGTTCGCGGTTCACGACCGTGAGCTCAGCGGTGATCGCCCCTTAATAAGGGTTAATGCGCAGCCTCTTTTAGGGAATTCACTAACGCGCTCGGCCAGGCGTGGTCGTACGCTGGGGCATGGCCTTGACCGATGTGACGCCGGCGGAGAGTGCTCGCTCCGACCGCCAGATACCAGCCGCCTTCATTGCCGAGCACGGGTTGATCGGCGACCTGCAGACCGCCGCCCTGGTGGCCACCGACGGCACCATCGACTGGTTCTGCTGCCCACGCTTCGACTCGCCCAGCGTCTTCGCGCGCATCCTCGATCAGCGCCGCGGCGGCCACTTCCGCATCGCACCGGTCGAAAACTGCGTGGCCAAGCAACTCTACTTCCCCGACACGGCGGTCCTGATCACGCGCTTTATGTCCGAGGACGGCGTGGCAGAGATCGTGGACTTCATGCCGATCGCCGACAACCCGAAGGTCGTCACCGACAACCACCGCATCGTGCGCATCATCCGCGGCATTCGCGGCGAGATGCAGATGAAGCTTGAGTGCGCGCCGCGCTTCGACTACGCACGTGCGCCGCACTCGGTCACCGTTACCGAGCATGGCGCGGTGCTGAAGGGCGCGGGTCTCGAGCTGACGCTGCACGGGGCGCCGGGCCTGGAACGTCAGGGCGAAAACGTGGTCACCACGCTCACGGTTCGCGCCAACGAAACCGTCGGCGTCGTGCTGGAAAGCGCCTCCAGAACCCCGCCGCGCCCGATGGCGCACGCAGAGGTCTGGCCACTGCTCGAAGCCACGGCGCGCTTCTGGCGCAACTGGATCGACCACTCCACGTACCGCGGGCGCTGGCGAGAGATGGTCGACCGCGCGGCAATGACGCTCAAGCTGATGACCTACGCGCCCACGGGCGCACTCGTCGCGGCGCCGACCGCGGCACTGCCCGAACAACTGGGCGGCGAACGCAACTGGGACTATCGTTTCACCTGGGTGCGCGACGCGTCCTATTCGGTCGGCGCGCTGCTGGCGCTGGGCTACACCGAGGAGGCGCAGGCGTTCATGGTGTGGTTGCGCGACAGGTTCGAGGAGCACGTGGGCACCTCGTCGGGTCCGCTCAAAATCATGTACCGCGTGGATGGATCGTCGGACCTCGTGGAGGAGTCGCTCGACCACCTCGAGGGCTACCAGGGCTCGCGTCCGGTGCGGATCGGCAACGGCGCGGCCGACCAGCTGCAGCTGGATATCTACGGCGAGGCGATGTTCGCGCTGTCGCAGACAGGTGGAGTTCGACCACCGATCGCCCACCGCGGGTGGAAGGATATGGCCCACATCATCGACTGGCTCGTCCAGAACTGGGACCAGCCCGACGAAGGCATCTGGGAGACGCGTGGTGGTCGGCGCGACTTCATCTATGGGCGGGTGATGTCGTGGGTCGCGCTGGACCGCGCCGTCCGTCTGGCTCGCGAGCTCGGCCGACCGGCCGATCTGGTCCGCTGGACGGCCGCGCGGGACGCGATTTACGAACAGATCCTCGACCGCGGCTGGAATCCCAAGCGCAACGCGTTCGTCCAGTATCACGGCACCGACGTGATGGACGCTTCGGTGCTGATGATGCCGATCACGGGCTTTGTGGTTCCGAGCGATCCGATGTGGCTCTCGACACTGGATGCCATCGATGAGGAGCTTGTCTCAGACAGCCTGGTGTACCGCTACAACCCCAGCGCTTCACCTGACGGACTGACGGGCAACGAAGGTACCTTTTCAATCTGCACGTTCTGGTACGTCGACGCGCTGGCGCGCTCGGGTCGCCTCGAGCAGGCGCGCTACGTGTTCGAGAAGATGCTGACGTACGCCAACCACGTCGGGCTGTACTCCGAAGAGATCGGTCCGACCGGTGAGCAGCTCGGTAATTTTCCACAGGCATTCAGCCACCTGTCGCTGATCGGCGCCGCGGTCACGCTCAACAACGCGCTCGACCGGAGTAGCTGAGTTCGAGTCGTGTTCAGGCTGGGGGCAGGGATTGAGCACCACCTGAGCAGGCGCAGCGAGCACCATTAAGGACAATGCCGACGCGGCAGAGTCCCTGGCAGTCACGCGGCCTCGCGGTGGCGACGCTGCTCGTTTCCTGCGTGGTGCTCAACGTGCTCGTCGGCCAGCTGGTGCGCAACGTCTTCAAGCTGCCCATCTTCCTGGACTCGATCGGCACGATCCTGACGGGCGCGCTGATGGGCCCGCTGGCGGGTGCGGCGGTGGGCGCCGCGTCGAACGTGCTGGCGGGCGTGCTGCTGGACGACCCGGGCATCATCCCCTACGCGCTCACCGCGGCCTGCATTGGCGTCGCGGCGGGCCTCGCGACCACGCTTGGCGCCTTCAGATCGCTGCCCGGCGTGATCCTGGCAGGGTTGTTCACGGGTGTGCTCGCGGCGCTGGTCTCGGCGCCAATCACCGCCTACGTTCAGCAGGCCACCAGCAGCCCGGGCCAGGTCGCCCTGGTGGGCGTCTTTGCTTCAACCGGCGAAAACCTCCTCAAAGCCGTCACGCTCGAAGGCTTCGTCGCCGACCCGCTCGACAAAGCTATCTCCTTCACGATCGTCTACTTCGTCTTGCGGCTGTTGCCCGCCGAGATCGTCGAGCCCCTGGCCGAGGCGCGGGCGTTCTCGCGGTCCAGACAACTCTCGGCCCGCTATGGGGTGGCGGCCGCACTGAGCGTGGTTGCGCTGCTGTTCGCGTGGGTGTTCCGACCCGTCTTCGGCACCGACGTCTACGCGATCTTTTATCTGGCGGTCATCATCTCGGCCTGGTACGGCGGACTGGGTCCGGCCATCCTGGCTGGCGTGGTCGGGCTGCTGGCCAACATCGTCATCCAGCTTCCGCCGGTCGGTCCGGGGCTGGGCATCGACGACTGGCTGCGCGTCGCCATCTACGTGTCGGTTGCGTCGCTCATTGCGTTGATCACCGACCGTCTCGAGCGCACGAATGCCGCCCTGGAAGTCTCACTCAAGGAGCAGCGCGAGCAGGAGGCGCAAACGCGGGCGGTGGTCAATGGTGTGGTCGAAGCTCTGGTGCTGGTCGACCCCAACAACCACCGACTGCTGAGCGTCAACCACCAGTTCGAAGAGATGTTCGGCGTCAGCGGCTCCCAGGTTGTCGGGCAGACCCTACGCGATCTGAACACGCTGGTCGACCGGGCATTCGCCCAGCCGGATGAGCTCCGCCAGCGGGTGACGGACACCGCCTCCGATGCAACGGCGCAATTCACCGAAATCCTCCAGCAGGTGTGGCCTCAGGAGCGCGCGCTGCAGCTGTTCTCCGCACCGGTGTTGACCGACGGCCGGTTTCTGGGTCGTCTCTACGGGTTCCGTGACGTGACCCAGGAGCGCGAGCTCGATCGGATGAAGACCGAATTCGTCTCGCAGGTCTCGCACGAGCTGCGCACCCCGCTCACGGCCATCAAAGGGTTCACCGAGCTGCTGCTGGATGGCGACGCCGGGGAGGTCAACGACGAGCAGCAGGAATACCTGGATATCGTCAAGTCAAACGTCGACCGACTGGTCGCGCTGATCAACGACCTGCTCGACATCTCGCGTATCGAGTCCGGTCGGATCAAGCTCGACCTGGCGCCGATCGACCTGGCGGCCATCATCACCTCGGTGGTGGCCACCATGCGGCCCCTGCTCGACGGCAAGCAGCAGACGCTCACCACCAGCGTGGAAGCGGACCTGCCCCTGGCGATGGGCGACCGGGACCGCGTCGTGCAGGTGGTTACGAATCTGGTCAGCAATGCTCACAAGTACACGCAGGCCGAAGGGGCGATCACCGTTTCCGCTGAACGCACGGACAACCTGCTGCGGGTCGCCGTCCAGGACAACGGCATGGGCATCCCCGCCGACGACATTCCGAAGTTGTTCACCCGGTTCTTCCGCGTCGATAGCTCGTTGACGCGCGAGATTGGCGGAACTGGACTGGGGCTGTCGATTGTGAAGTCGATCGTGGAGCTCCAGGGTGGCACGGTATCCGTGGAGTCGGAAGTCGGACGCGGCTCCACGTTTGCGTTCACGCTGCCGATCGCCGGTGCGGAAGCGCCTGCCATCGCGCCGCGGGTGAGTGTGCCGCCTGAAGGCACAGTGCTGGTGGTGGAAAATGAGCCCGACATCCGTGAGCAGCTGGAGTCCAGCCTGATGCGGGCCGGCTATACAGTCCGTCTCGCGGACGACATCGCCGACGCCATCAACCAGATGGACCAGCAGCGGCCGGACCTGGTGATGCTGCGCCTGCGTCTCACCGCGCCGCGCGGCTTCGAGGACGCCCGCGCGCTGGCGGAAACGACCGAGGCGCGCGACATCCCGCTGCTGGTGGTCTCCATTCAGCGCGATGCCTCCGAGGCCGTGCAGACGGCC
>JAFAOS010000068.1 GCA_019247515.1 Chloroflexota bacterium
GGTACCACATCGAGCATCGGCGTGGAGGCGCCGACGCATTCCTGGTAGATACGCGCGGCACACTCCGGAATCGGACGTTCCGTCCGAGCCGCGTGCGCCGACGTGGCATCCCAAAGGCAGGCGGCAAGGTGCGGTACCTCGGCATTCCGATGATCGCTTCATACTGCCTCTCTTGCAGGTGCTCTCCTGAATCCGGTGCCCAGGTGATGCGAGTCAGTAACCCGCTTTCGGCAAACCGCCTCAATCTCGGGAGTAAATGAGACGCATAGGCGACCGGTTGCGGTGCGGCGCGCCAGCAGGTGGCCGCGCTCGATCCAGTAATAGACTGCGTCGGCGCTAATGCCGAGACATGCAGCGACCTGGTCGACGGTCAACTCGCCTGGTTCGAAGCCGCTCGGCGACGGCACGCGGCGGATATAGCGGACCCATTTGACGGCGGCTACGTCGAATGAGCGACCGAACCCGGTTTTCATGCCACGTGCGTTGAGTTGTGCGACCAGTTCCTGATCGCTGGTAGATGGACCCAGTTGAAGGATAAGTGTGGTGGCCGCGTTGGGTGTGTGCGTTTGGTTTCGTACGGCGGTGGGGGTCGCCGCGTAACGATCAGCTCGCTCGCTCCTGAACGCCATCGAATACCGATGCGCAACTCATCCCCTTTGGCCTGCGAGGTCAGCGTCACGTCGGCCACCAAAGTGCGTAGCAGGCGTTTGCGATCTTTGTCGGAGGTGGAGGGAGCGGACCATAACGCGGGCAGGTCTGCCGCCAACGCCTCTAGCTCAGCCCGAGGTGGCAGCGTCGGAACGCTGGCTCTAACGGCAGCGAGCGGCGCCTCCGCCTCCGCGAGCGTGCCCAACTTGGTTTCCCAGCGGCTCTCAAGGCTACGCGCCACCAGGCGGTTTTCGGGTTCGCACGCGTGGAACGCGCGCTCAGCCCGATCGGCTTCGAAACGGGCGCGCTCGAGAGCCAACTCGCTGGCACGCGTAGCTCGCACGTGACGTTCGGCTACTTCATCCGCGGCGGCCAGTGCCAAAGCTAGCTCCTCGGGTCCCAGCACCTGGAGCAAGCGCGCAGCAACGACCTGATCGACGGTGGCAGCGCCGATGACGCGACACGCCGGGGTCGCGACGTGATCGGCACGGCTGTGCGCGCATTCGTAATCCGCTCGCCCGCTCAGGCGGTAGTTGGTCGACATGGCCCGACCGCAGCTGCCGCAATGGACGATGCCTTGGCACAATGCGGCGCCCTCGCGTGGCGGCCGGGCACCCGAGCGTGTGGCGTTGGCTGCCAGGCGTTGCTGGTTGAGCAAGTACTGCTCCCAGCTGATATAGCCAGGGTGGTGGTTCTGAATGACAACGCCACACTCGGCGCGCAGCTGTTCACGCATCGTCTCACGCACTGATCCGTCGGCGGTCACGACGCGCTGGGTGCGGTACCTCCTTGAACGCAGCAACCACCGCGTACGCAGAGCCGGTTGCCTGGAAGGCGGCGAAAACATCAGCCACGGCCGCGACGACCTCTTGATCGGCATCGATAACGGGGTGGCCGTCGAGATCGTGCACGTAGCCGACGGGTAGCGGAAAACGCAGTTCGCCGCGTGCGGCAGCTGCGCGCTTGGCGCCCTGCATACGACCAGCCAGGATGTGCAACTCCGCTTCCGACCTGGTGCCCTTCAAGCCGAGCAGCCGATCGTTGAAATCGCGCAGGTCGTAGATGCCATCGGCGTCGATGATGAGCGTGTCGGTCAGGCGGGCCAGTTCCAACAGGCGAGCCAGATCCGCCGACGAGCGCGCCAGGCGAGAGACCTCCAGACCAAAGATGGCGCCGACTTCGCCCAGACAGACGCGGCTGACCAGGTCTCGAAAGCCGCTGCGATGCTCTGCCGAACGGCCTGAGAGGCCCAGGTCGCAATCGATCACCTCGATGCGGGCGGCTGCCCAGCCCAGACGGACCGCTTCCTCCACCAGCGCGTACTGGCGTGCCGTCGACTGGGTGTGCTCGCGGACCTGCGCCGTCGTCGACCGGCGCATACACCATCGCTTTGCGGCGTTTCGCCAGGCGGCGCGCTCAGACTCGTCCAGCTGGCCGGCAGGCCAATCGTGCCCAGTGGCCCTCCCTCACACACATACAAGTGGCCGCCAGCCCACTTGCGCTCGAACAACACGACCAGTTCCTGCCCGCGCAATGGGTGGAACGGGTGGGTGACCACCAGTGAATCCGAAGTCAGCCGGTGTACCCCGGTTGTATGCGCTGACCGTGACCGCGCTGGAGGACAAGATCGTTCAGCGAGCCAGGGTCGAGGTGCTGAACGCTATCTACGAGACCGACGTTGCCGGCTTCTCGTACGGGTTCCGACCGGGGCGCAGCCAGCACAACGCGCTGGATGCGTTGTACGTCGGGCTGCTGACGAAGAAGGTGAACTGGGTGCTCGATCTGGACATCCGTGGGTTTTTTGACTCGCTTGACCACGAGTGGCTGGTGCGGATGCTGGAGCACGGAATTGCCGACCGACGGATTATTCGTCTGATCAAGCGATGGCTGAAAGCCGGCGTTCTGGAGAGCGGTGAATGGACATCGGTTGAAACGGGGAGCCCGCAGGGGTCGGGGATCAGCCCGATCCTGGCCAACGTCTTCCTGCATTACAGCTTTGATGCCTGGATACACCAGTGGCGTCAGTGGCACGCGCGCGGCCAAATTGTGGTCATTCGCTACGCCGACGATGTGATCGCTGGAGCCCAGTACGAAAGCGATGCGCGGAAGCTGTTGGCAGCCCTCAAAGAGCGGCTGACCAAATTTGGACTGGCGCTCAATGAGGACAAGACCCGTCTGATTGAGTTTGGCCGGTTCGCCGCCCAGCGTCGAGCGCAGGCGGGGCTGAGGCGACCAGAGACATTCAACTTCCTGGGATTCACCCACTACTGTGGGGTGACCCGAAGCGGAAGGTTCATGGTCAAGCGGAAGACGCAAGCGACGCGGATGGCTCGCAAGCTGACAGAGCTACGAGCTGAGTTGAGAAGGCGCTGGCATGCGAAGGTGCCCGAGCAGCACGCTTGGCTGAGCCAGGTCCTGAGCGGCCACTACCGCTACTACGGCGTCATCTACAACGCCAATGCGCTCAGCCAGTTCTATCAACTGGTCAAGCGCATGTGGTTCAAAGCACTGCAGCGGCGCAGCCAGAAATCCAGGCTGAACTGGAAGCAGTTCGACCGTTTGCAAACCGTGCTTCCGCTCCCAAGACCGATGATCCATCAAGCCTGGCATGGAGCGGCTGGATGACTGTGGGTCCTTCCAGAGGAGCCGGGTGCCTTAAAGGGGCACGCCCGGATCCGTGGGGGTGAAAGCCAGCAATGGCTGATCTACCCGACAAACCCGCACGCCGGG
>JAFAOS010000159.1 GCA_019247515.1 Chloroflexota bacterium
CCCGCCGCAGGTCACGTTCGGTGACGTCGAAGATGTCCTGGTAGAAGACGGGCGCGCCGGTGAGCGTCACCCGCAGGTTGGTGGGTCGCAGCGCGCGCTCGATGGTGGGCACGACGGTGTTGACGTTGCCCGCCGTGTCGGCCAGCCCGATGGTCACGTACTGCGCCTGACCATCGGGCGCGAGCTGGCGCGGGTTGTCGGCGGCAGTGACGATGCGGCCGAGGTTGGGCAATGAACGCACGTCCGCGAGCGACTCGTCGACGGCCTGGAAGAAGCGCGGGTCGTTGGCGCCCAGCGTGCCACCCGGGTCGTCGTAGACGAGCACCAGGTTGGACTGGTTCGAGCCGAAGCGAGACGACAGCAACTGCGCGGCCCGAAAGGCCTCGAGGTCGGGGCTATCGAACCCACCGGCGTTGAGCGAGCGGAACACGCGCGGCACAAACGGCAGCGCCAGCAGGGCGACGGCCGCCCACGCGACGAGCACCAGCCGCCTGTGCGCGTACAGCCAGCTCCCGAGCGTCAGCACCCGCCACACCGTACACGCTGTGCCGCGATTGTTCTTAATGTTTTTGCGCGCGGCTGCGTAGACTGCAGCCGCAATGTTCGCGGCCGGCCGTCGTCCCGTACTGGTGGCGGCGACACTCCTGGCCCTGATCACCGCCTGCTCGCCCGCCAGTGATCGACCGCTCCGCGGCGCCGTACCTGGCACCTCGCCGCCGACGCCACCGGGCCTGCCGCCCACGCTGGTGGCGAGCGACGCTCTGCGGCCACGTGGCGCGGCGTCGGTCCCATCGCCCTCACCCGGCGTGGCCGAGGCCGAGCCGTCCCCGAGCCCGGCCGTGGCCGAGCCCTCACCTGGCGCGACGTCGGTTCCGTCGCCCTCGGTGGTGGCCGCGCCGCCCATCGTGCGCACCATCGTGCCGAGCGCCAACGGGCACGTGGCGGGTGGACCCGTGACGCTCTCGGCGGTGCTCGTCGGACGCGGCGCCGACCTGGAGTCGGCGTCGCTGTCGGCCGACGGCGCCGACGCGGGCGCGCAAATCGACAAGCGCTCCCCGCGCGACTGGACCATTCACGCCACGCAGAAGCTGAGCGATGGCCCCCACACCGTGCGCGTGCTGGTCCGCGATACCAGCGGGCTGGCGGGCGGTTTCACCTGGCAGATCACCGTCGGCGAGCCGGCACCTCAGCCAGCCCAGCCCGCGCCCGCCGCGTCACCAAAGCCGGCTGAGTGAAAGTCGGCATCCTGGGCGGCGGCGCCCTCGGACTCGCCGCGGCCCTGCGCCTGGCTCAGGCAGGCCAGCAGGTTAACGTCATCGAACGCGAGCCGCGGCTTGGCGGCCTGGCAACGGGCTTCGCCGTTGGTCCCACGTCGCTGGAAAAGTTCTATCACCACATCTTCCGCACCGACACGACGATCATCGGCTTCATTCGCGAGCTTGGACTCGAAAGCCGCCTGCTGTGGGGGCAGCCGAATACGAGCACCTTCGCCGACGGCCGCATCGTGAGCCTGGGCGGCATTCCAGACTTGCTCAGGCTCCCGCTGTTGCCCCCGGTCGATCGCGTTCGCTTCCTCGCGGGCATGGCCATACTCAAGGCGATTCCCGACGAAAAGGGTTTCAGCGGCTGGACCGCCGCGCGCTGGATGCCGCGATTGATGGGTCGGCGCGTCTACGACATCATGTGGGAACCCGTGCTGCGCGGCAAATTCGGCGCGCGGGCCGACCAGATCGCGATGAGCTGGCTGTGGAGCCGCGTCCACGAGCGCTCACTGCGACTCGGCTATCTGCGCGGCGGCTTTCAGCAGCTGTACGACGCGCTCGGCGAGCGCATCCAGGCGCTCGGCGGCAGCATCACCACGGGCGTCTCGGCCGAACGCATCCTCACCCACGATGGCAACGTGGTAGTCCATGTGGACACAGGCCAGGTGCACGACTTCGATCGACTCCTGGTCACGCTGCCGACCCGCCTGTTCGCCCGGCTCGCGCCGGCCCTGCCGGCCGAGTTCGTGCAGCGCTACCCGGGGCCGGAGCACTACGGCGCGCACGTGCTCATCCTCGGCCTGGACCGCCAGCTCATCCCCGGCGTGTACTGGCTCAACATCAACGATCGCGACCTGCCCTTCCTCGCCCTGGTCGAGCACACCAACTTCCTGCCGCCCGAGGACTATGGCGGGCTGCACCTCGTCTACCTGGGCAACTACCTGCCAATGGATCACCCGCTGTTCGGGCAATCCGAAACCGAAGTCCTGGAGGCGTTCGCACCGTCCGTCGCCCGCATCCGACCCGGCTTCGATCGCGGCTGGGTCAAGCAGCACTGGATGTTCCGCGCGCCGTTCGCCCAGCCGATCGTCACCACCCGCTACCTCGACAGCTTGCCGCCACATCGCACCCCGCTGGCGGGCGTGTACCTGGCCAACATGGCCCACGTGTATCCCCAGGACCGCGGCCAGAACTACAGCCTGCGGCTCGGCGAGCGCATGGCCCACCTCATCCTCGAGGCGCCAACGCGACGTAACTGATCCGCAATCGTAACCTTTCGTTGGTTCGCTCGTTGAGCCAGGCAGGTCCCAACCGTCAATTTCACCTGAAAAACGAAAGCGTTCGGAGGAGGCGCACCTTCAACGATGCCGTATCCCGAGTCGTGCCCCGAGTGTGGCGGCGCCTTTCGCAACACCGGTACCCACTACACCGCTCGACGCAACGAGGTTGGTCGCCACGTCTTGCTCGAGCTGGGCTGTCAGAACACTTCACGTCGGTACTGGTGGAACTTCACCACCGGTGTCTCAGCGGACGACAACGCGACAACACCCGTTCGACGCGCCAGTTTCGCGCCGAGTGCTCACGTCGTCGAAGTCCAGGCCGCGGCCGCTCCCAATGGCTCACTCGAACACGAAACCAATGGCCACGCCGCCGTGGTCACGCTTGAACCGCCTGAACTGCCGACGACCAACGGCCATCACGTCGTAGACGAGGAGCCCGTGACCATCACCTCTGATCTCGATCTGAGTCCCGCGCAGCCACCCGACGCGGACCTCACCGTGTCGCCAGGCCCGGTTCCCGTTGTCCCACCCACCCTGAAAGAAGCGTTCCTGCGCCAGCTTCAGCTCGACCGTCTGACATTGCGTCAGATGCGGACGTGGCTCATGGCCGACGACGCGCGGCGCGCGATGGAAGTCGCCGCTGGCGCCACGGAGGCCACGTACGAGCGCCTGGCGCTCATCCTGTTCGGCGTCGACCTCCCCCAGCTGCTCGGCAAACAGGCAACGCCCCCGCCGACGCCAGGCATGAGCGCCGAAGAGCGGCTCGAGCTGCAGCGCGAAAAAGCCCGCATCCGAGCCCGCCTGCGCCGCGCCGCCGCCAAGGCCGCACGTCAGACGTAAAAGGCCTTCAGGCTTCCGACAAGGACCCGAGGACGCCGGTCGGCAGACTTGCCTCGCCGACGTCCCACGGGTAGACGATCCACGCGTCGGTCTCGTCGACGAAGTAGTTGGGGTGCGTATTGACGTAGGCGTTGTGGGCGGGCTTGTAGTGCAGCACGGCGGTCTCGGGATAGCCGCCCGCGTCGATGACCCGCTCGCGTACGGCCATGATCGTGCGCCCCGAGTCCCACACGTCGTCGACGATCAGCACGCGCCGATTGGTGAGTAGCGGGTCGGCCGGGAACTGCAGGAAGATCGGCTTGGCGAGCGTGCGCTCCTGGGCCGTGTAGAACATGACCGCCGCGACCAGGATGTTCCGCAGGTTGAGACGCTCGCTCACGATGCAGGCGGGCACCATGCCGCCGCGGGTAATGACCAGCATCACGTCGTAGTCGTTCGGCAGCCGATCGGCGAGGCGGATGGCCAGGTCTTCGATCTGCGTCCAGGTCAGGTGTTGCTTGTTCACAAGCAGGTGGTGAGTTTACCAGCGACCCGCGCAGTGATCCGCGGTCTGGAGCCGCGCGTAGGTGCTGTAGGCTCTCAGCCTGCCGCATGCCAGCCACCCCCGCAGATGACCACACCGAGGAATTCGAGCAGCTCGCGGGCCTGGCAGCGCTCGGCGTGCTCGAGGGCGAGGACCAGGTCCGCTTCGAGGCGCACGCCGCAGACTGCGAGCGCTGCCGCGTGATGCTGCAGCTCGACCGCGAGGCGCTGGCGCGGGCCGCCCCGGAGATGGACCCTTCCCCGGATTTCAAGGCGCGGCTCATGCAGCGCGCCGCCGCCGAGCTCGCCAGCCAGCACCAGGACACGGCGCCGGCCGCCGCGGCGTCCCAGCCCGTGCGGATCCCGCTGCGCCCAGCCCAGCCGCCGCCCAATGTCATCCCGCTCTGGCGCCGAGCCCAGTGGCCGAGGGCCATCGCCGCGCTACTGGTCGTCGGCCTCGTGGTCGCTGGCGCGTACACCTACCAGAACCAGGTTGTCGCCAGCTACGCGCTCAGCGGTAACCTTGGCGGCAGCGCGGTCGTCAACGTGCGGCGCTCGGGCGCCACCGAGCTGGACATGAGCGGCGTCCAGAACCCGCCGCCCGGCTACATCTACGAGGCGTGGATCATCCCGCCGAACGGCCAGCCCGTGGCTGCCGGCAGCACGCCGACCGGCGACGCCACGCTGTCGCTTGGCCCGGTGTCGAGCGGCTCGACGGTCGCCGTCACCCAGGAGCAGGGCCGAGTCGACGCTCCGACGAGCGCGCCAATCATGGCCGTGGTGGTCCAGTCGTGACCACACCTCCAGCCCCTGCGCCGCGGCTCGCCGACCTCGAGGCGCTTTACGACGCGCACCATCGCCAGGCGCTTGGCCTCGCGTACCGCATTCTTGGCGACCAGGGCGAAGCCGAGGAGGTGGTGCAGGAAGTCTTTCTTTCCGCCTGGCGCACCGGCCATCAGTACGACCCCTCGCGCGGCACGACCCACGCGTGGCTGCTGGCCATGGTCCGCAATCGATCCATCGACGCGCTGCGCGCGCGCAAGCGGCGGCCCGTGCAGCAGCTACCCGAAGGTGTCGACCCGCCGTCGTCCGAAGACGTCCCGTCGCTGGCAGCCTCGAACGTGGACGCCGACGCCGCGCGGCAGGCGCTCAACATGCTGCCGCCCGAGCAGAAGGAGGTCATCGAGCTGGCCTATTTCGGCGGCCTGAGTCACACGGAGATCGCTACCCAGGTGGCCGCGCCGATTGGCACGGTCAAAGGCCGAATTCGGCTGGGCCTGGATCGCCTGCGGGTGGCAATGGGCGTGCCGCGGGATGCGCTCTCGACCTCATAGCTTGCGCGGTGATCCAACCCGACACCTGCTCGCGTACTTCGGGTATGGCCACCCTAGCTGCAAACGAGCCGCTGTCCGCGCGCACCCACGTTTCCGACGCGTACCAGCGCTTCGCCGGTATCTGCGCCGTGCTGGCCGGCGTGTTCACCCTTGTGTACTCGATCGCCTTCATCGTGCTCGCCAACGTGACGCTCAGCAGTCTGGCTCTGCTGGCTACCGGGCTTCTGGGCACGATCGTCGTCGTGGCGCTCTACGAACGGGTCCGCCTGACGGACGCGTCCTTCGCGCTCTGGGCGCTGGTCCTGACCCTGGCCGGCGCCCTCGGCGCGGCGCTGCACGGCGGATTCGACCTGGCCGGCGCGCTGCACCCCTACACGCTGGCCGACGCCAATGCGCCCAGCGCCATCGATCCGCGCGGCCTGCTCACCTTCGGCGCGACGGGCATTGGCGTATTTGTCTTCGCCTGGCTGATCCTGCGCGGCCAGAACCTGCCCAGGGGCCTCGGGTATCTGGGGTATGTGGTCGCCGTGTTGCAGATCATCCTGTATCTCGGTCGACTGGTCGTGCTGGACGCGACCAGTCCGATCATCGTCGTGCCCGCGCTGCTGGCAGGTTTCATCGCCACACCCATCTGGTACGCGTGGCTCGGCGTTAGCCTGTTGCGTGGTGCACGTCCATGACGCCGTCGTCGTAGGCGCCGGTCCAGGCGGCTCGGCCGCCGCCCATTTTTTGTGCGCGCAAGGGCTCGACGTCCTGCTGTTGGACCGCGCCGAGTTTCCCCGCGACAAGACGTGCGGCGACGGCCTCACCCCGCGCGCGTTGCGGGTGCTGGAGACGATGGACCTGCTGCCCGAGGTCAGCGCCCGGGCGTGCGCGGTTGAGAGCTACCAGGTCGTGGCCCCCAACGGCCGGTCGACCACCGCCGCCATCGCCGGCGACCACAAAGCGCTCGTCATCCCGCGCCTCACGCTGGACGACCTCATCCTCCGGCGAGCCATCGCCAGCGGCGCCACCTTCGAGCCGCGGGTGGCCGTCACGCGCGTCGTCCCGCACACGCGTGGCGCGCAGGTACAGACCACCACCGGCCAGACGTACGCAGGGCGAATGGTGATCGTCGCCACCGGGGCGGCGACCAACGTGCTGAAACAGTCGGGCATCCTCACCCGTCAGCCGCAAGCGATGCTCGCCGCGCGGGCGTACTTCGAGGACCTCCGCCAGGACCTGCCAGGCACGTTTCAGCTCCGATTCGACGGCGTCCCATCACCGGGGTATGGCTGGGTCTTTCCCCTTTCGAGGCGCACCGCCAACGTCGGGGTGGGGTTCATGCCGACCCGACAGTCGGGCACGGCCGTTCACGCGTTCCAGCACTTCACGCACGTGGCCCGAACGCTGGACGGAGCGCGGCGGACAGGCCCGGTCAAGGGCTATCCGATCCGCGTCGACTTTCTCCACGCGCCCACCTTCGCCGAACGCACGCTCCTGGTCGGCGAAGCGGCCGGGCTCGTCAATCCGCTTACGGGCGAAGGCATCGACTACGCGCTCGAATCGGGCAAGATGGCCGCGGAGCATGTGGTCCGGGGGCTTGTTTCAGGCGTACACCAGGCATGGCTCACCGATTACGATCGGCTCCTTCGCGCTCGGTTCGAGAACATCTTCCGCTTCAGCGAATGGATCCGCGACTGGTACTGCAAACCGCCGCTGTTGAATCTGCTCGTACCGCTGGCCAATCGTCAACCGGAGCTTCGCCAACAACTGGCCAACATCGTCCTCGGCGAGCGCGACCCGCACGGCTATGGACCCCTGACCATGGCCGCACGACTGCTCGTGTACCTGGCGCGCCATCGCGGAGGACGCTCGCATGACTGACGTGAGGCAACACGTGTCGGTTCGTGGGTCGGCCGGCAGCCTGGTCACCAGGCGCTTCTCCAGGCATCCGGAGCGCTACTTCGAGATCTTTCGGGTGCTGCGCAAGTACCGGCTGCACCACGTCATCGCCGAACTGGGCATGAGCCACCACCATGCCGACGACGACGATCTCGACGGCCTCGTCACCCCTGACGGCTTTGGCCAGGTTCAGGACGAGCACCAGGAAGAGGAAGACGACCACGGGACCCAGCTCGCCAGCGCGCTCGAAGAGCTTGGCCCGTGTTTCATCAAGCTCGGACAACTGCTCAGCACCCGACCGGACCTGCTGCCGCCCGACTACATCCAGGCCCTGTCGCGACTCCAGGACACCATCCAGCCGGTCCCCCACGCGCGCATCGTGCAGATCATTCAGGCCGAGCTCCACTGCCCGATCGACGAGCTGTTCCAGGATTTCGATCAGCAGCCGCTGGCGACGGCGTCCATGGCCCAGGTCCACCGTGCGGTCCTGCGCGACGGGACCGAAGTCGCGGTCAAAGTTCAGCGCCCGGGCGTTCGGCAGCGCATCGAAATTGACCTCGAGGTGCTGCGCGAAATCGCTCAGTTCGCCAGCCGCCACAGCGCTCTCGGCGCGCGCTACGGGCTGGTCCAGATGGTTCACGAGCTGGAAACCAGCCTCCACCAGGAGATGGATTTCCGACTCGAAGCCGAAAATACGCGGCGCATCGGCCGTCAGATCGCCGGCTTCACGCGGCTGTGCACGCCCACGGTCTTCCCGCGGTACACGTCCGCACGCGTCCTGACCCTGAGCTTTGTTCGCGGCCGCCACCTCGCGGACGTCTCGCGTGAGGAGCTCGAGGAGCGCGACCCGAAGGCCATCGCCTCCGACCTGCTCTCGGCCTACATGAAACAGATCGCGATCGACGGTGTGTTCCACTGCGATCCACACCCCGGCAACATCTTGCTGACCGACGACGGCCGCCTGGCGTTGATGGACTTCGGCATGGTGGGTCGCTTCGACGCCGGCCAAAAGGACAACATGATCCTGTTCCTGCTCGCCTTTTCCGAACGCCTCGGCGAACGCGTGGCCGAAACCTACCTCGACATGATCGAGCCGCCGCGCGACCTCGATCAGCATGCCTTCACGCAGGACATCTGCTCGCTCGTCAGCCGCTACCACGACATGAGTGGCGGACGGCTGGGCCTCGGCTCCGCGCTCCTGGACTTGACGCGGCTGGCCTATTCCAACCGTGTGCCGGTGCCCAGCTCGATGACCCTGCTGGGCAAGACCATGCTCAATTTGGACGGCGCCATCGGTGTGCTCTCGCCGGAGCTGGACCCGGTCGAGCTGATCCGCAACTACATGCTCGACGTGATGCTGAAGCGCGTCGGCGACCAGCTGTCGCCAGGCCGCGTGTTCGCCTGGGTGCTCGACATGAAGCACCTGTTCGAGAATTCCCCGCGGCGCGTCGACACCATCCTGGGCAAGCTCTCCGACGATCGCCTGACCGTGCGGCTCGACGTCGAGAACCTCGAGGAAACCACGGAGTCGCTGAACCGCGCCGCGACGCGGCTGGCGCTGGGGGTCCTGGCCGGCTCGCTGCTGATCGGGGGCGGCCAGGTGCTCTCAGCCCTGATTCGCACCGGGGCCGTCGGCAAAGGACGCGGGTGAAAACGCAAACCAGGCTCCCTCTCCCTCTGGGCTGGGGCTGAGGGTGCCACAAACCAGGCCCCCTCTCCCTCTGGGCGAGGGCCGGGGGTGAGGGTGCCACAAACCAGGCTCCCTCTCCCTCTGGGAGAGGGTTGGGGGTGAGGGTGCCAGCATGTGTTTTCTGTGAGATCGTCGCGGGTTCGCTGCCCGCGGCCACCGTCTACGACGACGCCGCGGTCCTGGCGTTCCTCGACCACCGCCCGCTGCTGCCCGGCCACGTTCTGGTCGTGCCGAAGACCCACTATGCGACGCTCGGCGACCTTCCAGAAGACCAGGTCGGGCATTTCTTCGTCGCCGTTCAGCGACTGGCCCGCGCGGTCGAGGAGGCAATGCGCGCCGACGGCTCGTTCGTCGCCGTCAATATTCGAATTTCGCAGAGCGTGCCGCACCTGCATGTCCACGTGGTCCCCAGACGCAAGGGCGACGGTCTCTTTGGCAAGACGTTCCAGTGGATGCGCCGGCCGTACCCGAGCGAGGCCGCTATGCGCGAGACGCGGCAGGCGGTCGTCGACGCGCTGGCGACGCCAGCATCGAGCTGAACGCGCCTTCGCCCAGCGCATGCAGTAGCAGCGCCTGAGCAACGCCCGCCGACTCGCCCCAGTGCGCCGTGGCCGCCCGCACCTCGGCTTCGCTAGGCGCAGCGGAACCGAGATACGCCAGGCCGACCGCCTTTCGCACGCCCAGGTCGCCGGCAACGATTCGCGGGCGGCCCAGCGTGCGGGCCAGCACCCACTCCGCCGACCAGCGGCCAATGCCCCGGATCTTCTCCAGTCGCTCGATGATGGCCTCATCCTCGAGCCGGTTCAGGTCGTCCAGACGCAGGCCGCCGTCGACGATCACCCGCGCCGTGGCGACGATCGATACCGATTTGCTGGTGGTGAACTGCAGCGCGCGGATCTCGGCTGGCTCGACGCGCGCCAGTCGCTGTGGATCGAGCGCGTAGACGGCTTCGCCGCCGATTTCGTGGCGAACCCCGAACGCCTCGGCCAGGCGTCGCCGCGTGGTCACCGCCCAGCGCAGGTTGACCTGCTGTGAGCTGATGCAGCGGATGAGCGCCGTGAAGACATCGAGCTGGCGGATCTGGCGGATGCCAGGGAATCTGGCGTCCAGGCCGGCGACGACGGGGTCTTCGTGCAGGAGCCGCCGGTAGTCGCGGGGTGCGGCCATAAAGGTGTTGGCCACGACGTCGCGGATCGTCTGCTCCGATGTCGGGGACGCGACGGTTACTTCGAAGGCGGCATCCACCAGCTCGCCTGTCGCGCGGGCCCAGAACGGCGTCCAGCACTGTGCACCGTCGTAGACGGCCCGCATCAGGCGCGCGCCGTCCCAGCGATCGACGAAGTCGTCACCTGAGCGCTGGAACAGGGCCAGCGAGCCGCGAATATCCAGCGGCGTATCCGCGAGGGGGACCCGAAAGCTAACCGTCAACGTCTGCGAGCGTAGCCGACCGCAATCCGCTTCGCAGTTTTTCGAGCGCCAGCCGAATTCGGCTCTTCACGGTCCCCAGGGGTAGTCCAGTCTCGTCGGCAATTTCCTGGTGCGTCTGACCCGTGATGAACGCGCGCCGGATCAGGTCGGCCTGGCAGGCTGGCAGGCTGTCGACGAGCTGCCAGAGGAGCTCCGCGCGGGCGGCGCTGGTGAGCTCCTCGAGCACGTCCGCGGCGTGCGGATCGGGCAGACGCTCGGCCAGCTCCGCCACGTCGTCGCGCGGACGTAAAGCGCGGCGACGCAGGCGATCCAGGCTGCGGTTGCGGACCACGGTCAGCAGCCAGGCTTTGCCGGTGCCGCGGGCTGGATCGAAGCAATCGGGTTGGTGCCACAACCTGAGGAACACGTCCTGGACGACGTCCTCCGCCTCTGAGCGGTCGAACAGCAGCCGGTTGGCCAGCGCGCGGGCCGTTTCGGCGTGCTGAGCGTAGAGCGCCAGGAAGTGATCCGGCGCGGCGGCTGGTGCGTAGTCCAGATGCAGGGGCATCGTCATGCGAGTACCCCGCAGGGAACCCGCCGCGTCCTACGCCGGCGGTACGGCGCACCTACGGGAGTCGTACACGGGCGTTACAGGGAGACGTTTGGGTCCTATCCCGTACCAGGCTTTCGGCCCCGACAACTTGGGCAGTGTCGAAGAGTAGGGGAGACCCCTACGACCCCCTTGGATGGGTGGATCGGCGTTCGCCCGCGTCGGGGACCGATCGACCATCGCCGCGTCCGAACCCGAACCGATCCACACGGGTCCAACCGCCAGTTGACCTCGCCGCGTCGGGGCAACCGATTGACCACGCGTGTCCCCCTCGTCCCGGGATTGGGGCGCCTCGGCGCTCCCACCCTGGGGGTTGTAGGGGTCTCCCCTACCTGTCGACACTACCCAGGGCAGCGGCACAATGCGAAAGGCCGGCGGGGCCGCTCAGCTCAGCGCGGTTATCGCCCTGCGCGTGCGCTCCAGCTCGGGCCCGGCCCCAATCGCGGCGAAGTGCTCGGCGGCGGTTTCCAGCTGCGCGCGTGCCGCGGCAATCTCGCCCAGCGCGCCGTGCGCCTGGCCGAGCAGCCGCTCGCACAGCGCCGCGTCGAACAGATACCCGTATTCGATCGACAGGTCCAACCCCTTGCGCGCCAGCTGCAGCGCCGACGCGGGCTCGCCGCGGTCCAGCTCGATCTCCGCCAACCAGCCATGCGCTCGGCCCAGCAGGACCCACGTGCCCGCGGCCTGCGCCATGGCGATGGCCTTCAGCAACGCGCTGGCGCCCGCTTCGATGTCGCCCAACCGCGCCTCGGGCAACGCGACGTACACCAGACCGACGAACTCGTAGACGACGCTGCCCGCCGCCCGCGCCGTCTCGACCGCGCGCCGCCCGTGCTCCCTGGCGCGCGCCCAGTCGCTCTGCATGTGGTAGACGGCGCACAGGAAGCTTTCGCCAGCCGCCAGGGCGGCCTGGTCGTGCACGTCTTCGCTGCGCGCATGCGCCGAAGAGATCAGCTCCAGCCCTCGTTCGAACGACCCCATGTACGCATACGTCGCCCCCAGCATCTCCGTGGCGACCGTCAGCTCGATGCCCGGTTGGTCGCGCAGAAGGTCGATCGCCTCGTGCAGCGCGGGCACCGCCGACGCGTAGTCGCCGCGCAGCGCCTGCAGCTGACCGGAAACTCGCAGGAACTGCGCGCGCACGACCGGATCGGCCCGTTCTTCGGCGATGGGCCGAATCCGCTCGAGCAGCGGGAGAGCCTCGGCGAAGCGACCCTGAATGTAGAGCGCACTTGCCTGGGCGAGGTGGACGTACGCGAGGAGCGTCGCGTTGCCCAGCGCCTGCGCGTCGCGTTCGGCGGGCAGCAGCCACTCGCCGAGTCGGCCGGGTGCAACGTAGAAGGCCACCCGCGCCAGCCGCAAGCGCAGCTTGATTCCGTGCGCGCGGCCCTCGTCCGTCTGCGGCAGACGCGCCAGCGCATCCAGCGCCTGCTCGTACAGGGTCGCCGCCGAGGCATACGCGAACACCGCGACGGCCGCGTCGGCCGCCGCTTCGCACCAGTGCAGCGCCTGATCCCAGGCCTGCGCGCGCAACGCGTGGTACGCGAGTCGCTCGGATGGGGCGCGCACCTCGGCGTGGCCCAGTACGTCGAGCGCGCGCCGGTGCTGGACGCGTCGCCGCGCGCCCGAGAGGTCGTCGTATACCACCTGGCGCACCTTGTCGTGGCTGAACGAGTACGACGCCTCGCCGACGTCGCCGGTTCGCTCCCGCAGCAGATGGCTCGACAACAGCCGCTCGAGCGCAACCAGCGCGCGGTCCTCGTCCTGACCCGCCACCGCGCGCGCATGATCGAATTCGACGTCCCCGCCCAGGACCGCCGCGGCGCGTGCCAGCTCGTAGGCATCGGCGTCCAGTCGCGCCAGGCGAGCGCGAATCGCGGCCTGGACGGACTCCGGCAGCGGCGTCGGACCCGTCCTGGCCGATTCACCAAGCTGCAGTTCGCCAGATTCGAGCAATGAGCGGATGGTCTCGACCGCAAACAGTGGGTTGCCCTCGGTCTCGGCGTGGAGCTGCTCTCCCAGGTGACGAACGTCGTCGCGCACCACCTCGCGCAACAACTGGACCGTGGCCTCGACCTCGAGCGGTCCAAGCTCGATTCGCTCGAGCAGCCGCTGGCGTTCGAGGCCGCGAACGACGCCGAGCAGGTGCTCGTCCACGTCTTCGCTGCGGATGGTCGTCACGAGCAGGCTGGAATCCAACGCCTCGTGGTGCGCCAGATAGTCGAGCATCCGTAGACTACCTTCGTCCGCCCAGTGCAGGTCGTCGATGACCAGCAGCGCCGGAAGCGGCAGGGCGCCAAAGAACCGGGCCGCGCCCTCGAACAGGCGGCGGGCTTCTTGCTGCGGGTCCAGACGCGCCGGCGTTGGCAGGTCTGGCCGCTGCTCGAGCAGGTCGGGCACCAGCCGCGCGACTTCCGCCAACCATACATCCGGCAGGACCACCTCGGAACCGAAGGCGACGACGGCCGCGCTGAGCAGATCGACAAACGGGTGATACGGCAGTCCGCGCTCCGAGGCATGGCAGGCGCCGACCAGCACCGTCCAGCGCGGACTCACCCCCATCTCGCGCGCCGGCTGACCGTCGAGCAACCACACCAGCTCTTCGACCAGGCGCGACTTGCCGATGCCCTCCTCGCCGTCGACGGCAATGACCTTGCCCCGCCCGGCCGCGGCCTCATCGGCGGCCGCCATGAGCTGAGCCAGCGGCGCCTGGCGCCCAACCAGCGGAAAGACTGGCTGCTGTCGCCCAGACAGGCGGGCATAGTCCGCGTCCCGAGCGCCTCGCGGCCGAGCCGCGCGTTTCTCGGGCTCGGTGGTGGTCAGGATTTCGCGATACAGCCGCTGCGTCGCCGGGTCCGGCTGCACGCCAAGCTCCTGCGCCAGCATCTGACTGGCAGAACGGTAGTGAGCCAGGGCCGCGGCTCGATCGCCGGCGCCCTCGTACAGCTGCATCACCTGACGATGGAAGCGCTCCTGGAGCGGATCGATTGCCAGCGCTCGGCGCGCGTGCGCCAGCGCGCCCGACCAGTCGCCCTCGCCCACGTGCGCATCCGCCGCCCGCTCCAGCACATCCAGCATGCGCTGCTGCCAGGCGGACCGCTCGAGCTCGAGCCACTCGTCCCACTCGGAGCAGTCGCGCAGGTCGAAGCCTTCGAGGAAGGGACCTCGCCACAACTCGACGGCGCGGTCCAGCTCTTGAGGCGCTGCCCCGGTGCGTGTCAGCGACTCGAAGACGCCGAGGTCCGTCCAGATCCGGTCGGCTGGATCGGATCGCCAGACCAGCGAATCGCCAATTGGCACGATCGGCACCTGCGGCAAACTGCGCCGCAGCCGCGACAGGGCGGTGCTCAGGCTGTTGCGACCTTCCTGCTCCTCGCTGTCCTCCCAGAGCAGGGCGATCAGACGCGTCCGCGTGACTGGCTTATCGGGTCGAGCCGCGAGATAGAAGGCCAGAGCGGCGCCCTTCTGAGCGGCAACGTCGACGGTTTCGGGCGGATCGCCTGCCTCGACGTGCGCCGGCCCCAGCAGGCGCAGACGCAAGACGTGCCCTGACCCTGACAAGCTCCTGTTCCCGCCCGCTGGGATAGTAGCCGCTTGAGTCAGCGGTGAGTAACAGGCCTGTTGCTGTCCGGTGGAGTCGGCATGCGCGCATGGTTGCAGCCGCGCCGCACTCTCGCGAACAGGGAAGATGGCCTCGCGGTCTAGTCGGCCGCGGTCACGCTGTCCAGCGTGGGCAGCCGCGCGGCGTGCTCCGCGGCCCACGTGCGGTGTGCCTCGGTTCGTTCGCGTGCCGACCGAAGCTCGATCGCAACCCGCCGCGGTGCCGGACCGCCCACGACGCGTCGCGCATCGACGATCTGCTCGGCCTTCAGGCCAACCGCCGAGGGCTGGAACACCGGCGAGAACGCGCGCAATTCGTCGAGCGAAAACTCCGACAGTCCACGTCCGGACGCCTCCGCCGCGCGGACGATGTGGCCCACGATCTCGTGCGCGTGTCGGAACGGCACTCCACGTTGCGCCAGGTGATCGGCCAGGTCCGTCGCCGCGATCAGCGGATCGTCCGCCGCGACGGCCAGCCGCTCGGTTCGCCATTCGGCGCCGCTCACCATCGCCGCGGTGAGCGCCAGGCCGTCGTGGACGACGTCGACGGCTTCGAAGTACGGCGCCTTGTCCTCCTGGAGGTCGCGGTTGTAACTCATCGGCAAGCCTTTGAGGGTTACGAGCAGCCCCAGCAGCGCGCCGTAGACGCGTCCCGTCTTGCCTCGCAAGAGCTCGGCGACGTCGGGGTTGCGCTTCTGAGGCATGATGCTGGACCCGGTCGTAAACGACTCGTCGAGCGCCACGTAGCCAAACTCGGCCGTCGACCACAGCACCAGCTCCTCGGCGCACCGCGACAGGTGCATCGCGATGGTCGCCAGCGCGGCCAGGTGCTCGACGAGAAAATCGCGGTCGCTCACCGCGTCCAGGCTGTTGCGGCTGACCTCCGAGAAACCCAGCAAGCGCGCCACGTACGCCCGATCCAGCGGATACGGCGAACCCGCCAGGGCGCCCGCACCGAGCGGCAGCACGTCGGCGCGCACGTAGCAGTCGCGCAGGCGCGTCGCGTCGCGCTCCAGCATCTCCCAGTACGCCAGCAGGTGATGGGCGAGGTTCACGGGTTGGGCGCGCTGCAGGTGGGTGTAGCCGGGCAGGATGGTCCGCGTGTGGCGATCCGCGACTGCGAGCAGCGTCGTTTGCAGCTCGACGATTCGGACCACGCCGTCGATCAGCGCCGCGCGGGCGAACAGGCGCGCGTCCGTCGCGACCTGGTCGTTACGGCTTCGGGCGGTGTGCAGTCGGCCGGCCGCCTGGCCGACGCGCTGCGCGAGCTCGGTCTCGACCAGGCTGTGGATGTCTTCGAAAGGCCCGTCGAGCGGCGGCGGCGCCGTCAACAACTGGCGCAAACCGTCGACCAGCGCCGCCGTGTCCTCGACCGGGATGATGCCCACCCGACCCAGCATGCGGGCGTGCGCGATGCTGCCGAGCACGTCCCACTCGAAGAGTCGCCGGTCCACCGGCAGCGACGTGGTGTAGCGTAGTGCGCGCTCGTCGAGAGACTTCTCGAAGCGACCGCCCCACACGCGACCTAGCCCGAGCTGGACCCAGGTTCTGGATCGTCGATGGTGGGCGCGACCAGGCCGCGGATCTCGGGCGCGCTGCCCGCCCCAAGCTGGACCCGCGCCTGCGTGCGGAGTCCCTGGCTGAACAGCTTGATGAACGAGACCGCCGCGTCGTGGTCGAACTGGTCGCCCGTCTCGTACGTGGCGAGCCCAAAGTCGTACAGCGACTGTGGCGAGCGGCGGCCAACGGCCACGGCCTCGCCCTTCAACAGCCGCATGTGCACGCTGCCGGTCACGTGCCGCTGGGTGCTGGCCACGTAATACGACAGGTCGCGATAGTGGCCCGAAAACATCCGACCGTCGTAGATGAGCTGCGCCATCTCGTCGGCGACGATGGCTTTGAAGCGCCGCTGCTCGCGACTGAGCGTCAGACTCTCCAGCGCCGCGTGCGCGGTGTGCAGCACGGTCGCGGCCGGCGCCTCGTACACCTCGCGCGACTTGATGCCCACCAGCCGGTCTTCGACGTGGTCGATGCGTCCGACGCCGTGCGCACCGCCCAGCTCGTTCAGGCGAGTGACCAGCGCGACCGCCTCGAGCCGCTCGGTGTGGTCCGCATCGTCGCCCAGCGCGACCGGGATCCCCTTCTCGAAATCGATCGTGATGTAGGTCGGCTCCTCGGGCGCAAAGCGCGGATTGATCGTCCACGCGTAGGCGTCCTGAGGTGGCTCGTTCCACGGGTCCTCGAGCACGCCCGCCTCGACGCTGCGGCCCCACAGGTTGGCGTCCACCGAATAGGGGCTGGCCGCGGTGACGGGTACCGGAATACTGTGCTCCTGGGCGTAGCGGATCTCTTCGTCGCGCGTCATCCGCCATTCACGCACGGGGGCGATGATGCGCAGCTCGGGCGCGAGGGCCTGAATCGAGACGTCGAACCGAACCTGGTCATTGCCTTTGCCCGTGCAGCCGTGCGCCACGTGGCTGGCGCCTTCCCGCCGCGCGCAGTCGACCAGCAGTTTGGCGATCAATGGTCGCGCCAGCGCCGTCGCCAGCGGATACACGCCCTGGTAGAGCGTGCCAGCCTGCAACGAAGGAAACGCGAAATCGTGCACAAAGGCATCTCTGGCGTCGGCGATGAAGGCCTGGATCGCGCCCGTACGCAGCGCTTTCTGGCGCACGACCTCGAAATCCGCTTCGTTGCCCACGTTGACCGTGAGCGCGATGACGTCGAGGTCGTACTTTTCGTTGATCCAGCGGATGGCCACCGATGTGTCGAGACCGCCCGAATACGCCAGAACGACTTTGTCCGTGCCCATGCGCAACTCGAAGGATAGCTCAGTCACAGTTCCGAGCCAGGTGTGTTTCCGTCCGTAACGGGCGATTGTCAGATACGTTGGGCAACCGTAGCTAGATTCGAGTACGGACGATGTTCTGGCGGTGTTTCAAAGCCTACGTAGTCGCTTGCGTGATACTGCTGGCGGCACTGCCGGTGGCCATACCGTCGCTCGCGGCCGAGCTGGTTGTCGATAACTCCGACGGCTCCGTCCAGGTCAAAGGTTCGTGGACCTCGACCCGAACGACGGCCGGTTTCTATGGCGCTGATTACCTGTTTCGAACCCCGGGCGACGGCAGCTCGAGCGTCACGTGGCCATTCCCAGCCAGCGCCGCCGCTGGACGTTACGTGGTCTTCGCACAGTGGAGCGGCGGTCCGAATCGCGCCAGCAATGCCACCTACCAGGTGAATTCGGCCGGCGGCGCGAGCAGCGTGTCGGTCAACCAGAAGACGAACGGCGGGGCGTGGCAGCAACTTGGCACGTTCGACTTCGCGCCCGGCAAGGGGCAGAACGTGGTGCTGACCGACAAAGCCGACGGTGTGGTGGTCGCCGACGCGATCCGCTTCGTGGGGCCGCAAGACGCAATCAGTGCCGCGGCGACGACGCCGCCGTCCAACCCGCCACCGGCCAGCACCCCGCAGCCCGCGGCCAGCCCATCGGCGGCCGCCAGCGACCCACGCACGTTCTCGCAGACCGGCTACCGCATCACCGAAGACGCTTTCTGGAACTATTTTCAGGTCCGCGGCGGCCTCCGCAGCTTTGGTTACCCGGTCTCCAACACGTTTTTCCTGATGGGCGCCAGAGTCCAGATCTTCCAGCGGCAGATCATGCAGTTGCGCCCGGACGGCGGCGTGCAAGCCATGAACATCCTGGACGATGGGCTCATGCCGTACACGCACATGAACGGCAGCACTTTTCCAGCGCCGGATCAGAGCGTCATCGCCCAGTCGCCAAAACCCGACGACCCTGACTATCTGCCGAAGGCGATGGAGTTCGTGCGCGCCACCGCGCCGGACACCTTCGACGGACAGCCCGTCAACTTTTCGAAGACGTTCTTCAGCAGCATCAGCGCCGCGGACGCGTACCCCAACGGTGTTCCCGCTGGCAGCGAGGCGCTCGTGCCGTACTTCAACCTGGAGATCTGGGGCCTGCCCACCTCCAGGCCGGCGCACGATCCCACCAACCCGGACTTCATCTATCAGCGTTTCCAACGCGGCATCATGCACTACGACAAAAGCTGCAGCTGCACGCAAGGCTTGCTGCTGGCGGATTACGTTAAGGCGCTGCTGACGGGCCAGAACCTGCCAGCCGACCTGGCCGCCGAAGCCGGGAGTAGCAAACTGATCAACCAGTTCCGACCGAATGCTCCGCAGTGGCTCGGTCGACCTGCCGACCTGCCCGGCAGCGATCTCACCAACGCTTTCGCCTACACGGCTCGCATGCCGATCGTCACCCTGGACCCGGGGCATGGCGGCACGGAGATCGGTACCGCGCACACCTTTCCGGACGGCACCGTCCTGGCCGAAAAGGACCTGAACCTGCGCGTCGTGCTCCGCGCGCGCGACCTGCTGCAGCAGGCCGGCTACCAGGTGGTCACCACGCGGACCACCGATTCACCGGTCAACGCCGACAAAAAGGACCTGACCGGCGACGGCAAAGTCACGCTTTCAGACGACCTGCAAGCGCGCATCGACATCGCCAACAAAGCCGGCAGCGACATTTTTGTCTCGATTCATTTCAACGGCAGCAGCAACACCTCCACCAACGGCACGTATGTTTTCTACGACCCCGACCAGCCCTACACCGCTCGCAGCAAGTCGCTCGCCGACCTGGTCGACGCGTCGCTCATCAAGTCCATGCAGGACGCCGGCTACAGGCCCTCCAACCACGGCTCGGCCAGGGACACCGCGGTCCTCGAAGGCGATCACTATTACCTGCTGAGTCCCAAGACGACGATCGTCCCGCGGCCGAGCACCATGCCTGCGATCATCGGCGAAGGCCTGTTTCTCACCAACGACGCGGACGCCAACGCCTTGCGCAACAACGCGGTGGTCGAGGCCATCGCCCAGGGCTACGCGGCGGGGATCAAGGCGTACTTCGCCAGGTATCCAGTCACATAGCTCAGCTCAGCCGTGTCGCCAGCCCTGGCCGTCGATGTGGGCGTGGCTGACGGTCAAGACCAGTGAGGGACGCTCGGCGGGTCCGCGCCGAAAGTTGCCTGAGTAGTCCTCCGCCGAGAGCATCGCGCTGAACGGAATCCAGAGGTCGCGCGCCATGGGGCGATCGACCAGGAACTCGTCGGTGCGAATCTCCTTGACCTTGCCGACGGGCTCGCCGTCCAGGGACACGACGGGCATGCCAAGCTCGACCTGCGCCGGACCCGGGGATGACGCCTTCAGAATCTCACTCGGCCGCATGCCTTCCACAAACTCCGAAGATTCGTCGCTTGGGCTGGTACTCATCGCGCTATGGTAGGCGGTGGCTCCGCGACCAGGTACGCGAACCCGGGCCCGCCCAGGTAGATGCCCGGGTCGACGTTCACACACCGACCCCCGCAATACACGTACGCGGCGGTCACCGTTTCGGGCGGCACGCGCAGCATGCGCGGCACCGGCGTGTGGCCATGCACCACCTGGCGAACGCCAAAGGTCTGCAGGTACTCCTCGAGGTTCGCCTCTCCATCCGGCTCGACGAACGCCCGATGCTCCTCGAACCGCGCCAGCAGGCGCTTCCACGCAACCGGGTCGTCAGCCTCCAGCACACGCCGGAACTCGGCATTGACCTCCGCAACCGTGGCGCCGAATTCCAGATAGAACATCGCGTCGGCGTGCATGAAAAGGACGTCGCGATCGACCACCACCGCCGGGAGGTCCCTCAGCCAGGTGGCGTGCGCGTCGGACAGAGCGTCGAGATCGTGCGGCACGCCGCCGGCTTCCAGCCACGCCGTCGTGAACGCATCGCCGAAGTTTCGCGCCGCCAGCAGCTGGATGTCGTGGTTGCCGATCAGAACCACCACGCGTCCACCGCGCTCCGCCGCGGCCTGTTGCAGGCGCATCAGAGAGTCGATCACTCCGACACCGTCGGGTCCGCGATCCACCAGATCGCCGACCACCACCAGGGTCGCTCCACCCGCGATCCAGCGGCCACTATCGTCGACCAGGTCATGCTCCTGGAGGACGCGCTGGAAGGGTGCGAGAAAGCCCTGGACGTCGCCAACCGCCCACAGCCTGCGACGCTCAGGGTCCACGGGGACCTCAGCGGCCCCACAGCTCCTTCGTCGCCAGGCGTGCGCCTTCCACCAGCGACTCGAGCTTCGCCCAGGCAATCTCGGGGTGACCCACCCGCGTACCTATGCCGCAGTCGGTGCCGGCGATGACGTTCTCGCGGCCGACGACTCCCGCGTAACGCACCAGTCGGTCCGCCACCGTGCGCGGATGCTCGATGACGTTGGTCGCGTGGCCCACGACGCCAGGCATGAGTGCCTTGCCCGCGGGTAACTTCGCCGTCTGCCACACGTGCCATTCGTATTCGTGCATCGGATTGGCCGCCTCTACCGAGTAGCATTCCGCGCGCACTTTCAACACCACGTCGACGATGTCTTCCAGCGGAATGTCGTTGCGGTGTGGGCCGTGGCCGCTGCCCCAGCAGATGTGCAGGCGCACGCGGTCCTCGGGGATTCCTTCGAGGGCGCGATTGATCGCCGCCACGCGCAGGTCCGCGTACTTGCGGTAGTCGGCCGCGCTCATGTCCGGGTACATCTGCCAGCCGTCCGGCAGATCCGGATCGTCAATCTGCAGCAGCACGCCCGCGTCGGTGATCGCCCGGTACTCCTCATGCAGCGCGTCGGCGATGGCGAACAGAAAGCTCTCATCGTCCGGGTAGTGTTCGTTCCACAGCCAGTGCTCGACGGTGCCTGGCGCAATGGCGGGCAGGTACGGCTCGACCTGCAGGCCGGCGGTTGCCGCCTTCAGGTTGGCGATGTCGTTCTGGACGTTGGCCTGGCCGATGTACTTCAGCGGCCCGGTGCAGAAGTACGGCGCGTTGGCCGTTCCGCCGCCCCGAAATGGACCGACGCCGGCGGCGAAGGCGCCCGGGAATTGGGCCCGATCGCGCGCCGTGACGTCGTGCCGCCGACCGTCGGCCGCCGCCTCGTTCGCCGCTCGCTGTTGGATGCCGCTGATCCGCGCGCGCACGTAGCCCGAAAAGCCGCCGCGCTTGCTGAACTCGCCGTCGTTGACGACGTCGATGCCGAGCTCGGCCTGGCGGCGCACCACGTCCTTCACCGCCTCGGGCAGCACCCGCTTGAGCTCGTCTTCGGTGCCACTGTCAAAGACGCGCGCGACCGTGTCAGGGCGAGGCAGTGTACCGGCGTGCGAGACGAGGATGCGATCGGTGCTTCGGAGCATAGGATGAGGATATGAGCAGGGGCCTCCACCTCGCTGTGCTGGTCTGAGCGCGCATGCGAGCCCGAAACGGCGCGGCGTACCTCCAGCGCCTCCAGGATGACCGCGAGGTGTGGCTCGACGGCGAACGCGTCGCCGACGTCACCCGCGACCCGCGCCTCGGCCGCGGCGCGCGCTCGATCGCCGCGCTGTACGACCTGCAGCTCGACCCGTGCCGCGTCGACGAGATGACGTACCTGTCCCCGACCAGCGGCGAGCGCGTGGGCCTCTCCCACATCCAGCCGCGCAGCGTCGACGACCTGGTCCGCCGCCGGAACATGGTCCGCACGTGGTCAGAGTGGAGCGCCGGGATGCTCGGCCGCAGCCCGGACTACCTCAACACCATGGTCATGGGCTGCGCGAGCAATGCCGATTACTTCGCGCACAACGATCCCGCCTACGGCCAGAACATCGTTCGATACTACGAAACAGTGCGCGAGCAGGACCTGTGTCTCACCCACACCCTGGTCTCGCCGCAGGTCAACCGCGCCGTGCACCCGGACCTCCAGGCCGGCGGCGAGGTCGCCCTCCACGTGGTGGACGAGACCGACGCCGGCCTGGTCCTCTCGGGCGCGCGCATCCTGGCCACGCTGGCCCCTGCTTCGGACGACCTGTTCGTCGCGCCCTCGCCGTCCCGCTCGTTCGCGGGCGAGGGCAACCCACGCGCCTTCGCGTTCTCGATCCCCGTCGCCACGCGCGGCTTGCGAATGATCTGCCGCGAAAGCTTCGACGTGGGTCGCTCGTCCTTCGACCATCCACTTGGCTCACGCTTCGAAGAGATGGACTGCACCGCCGTCTTCGACCGCGTGCTGGTGCCGTGGGAGCGCGTCTTTCTGTATGGCGACCAGGACTATTGCGCCGCCCTGTTTCGGGCCACCAATTGCTTCAACCACTCGATGCACCAGTTCCTGACGAAGAACTGGGTCAAAGCCGAGTTCGTGCTGGGCGTTGCGACGCTGATGGCCGAGGCGATCGGCATCGCCGGGCAGCTGCATATCCAGCGGCTGCTCGGCGAAATCCTGCACGCCGCGCTGACCCTGCGCGCCTTCATTCGCGCCGCCGAAGCGGACGCCACACCCGGTCCAGGCGGCGTCTTTGCTCCAGACACCGAAACCCTGCTCACCGCGCGCAGCTATTTTCCGGAGGTGTATCCGCGGCTGATCGAGATCCTGCAGATCCTCGGCTCGAGCGGGTTGGCCAACATCCCATCCGAGGCGTCGGTGGAGGCGCCAGAGATCGCGGCGGACATCGAGCGCTACTTCCAGGGCGCCACCCTCGGCGGCAAGGAACGGATACGCCTGTTCCGACTGGCCTGGGACATCGCCTGCAGCTCATTCGGAGGCAGGCAGGTGCTGTACGAGCGCTACTTCGCGGGCGACTTTTATCGCAACGTGGCGGTGCACTACGCCAATCACGAGAAAGGTCCCTATCGCGAGATGGTTGCGAGCTTCCTCAACCGCGAACCGTCGCCCCTTCCGTCGTAGCCGCGGCGAGTGGCTCCGCGTCGATCAGCACGAAGAGCACGCGGCACACCGCTTCTGAACGGTTATCCCAGGCGTGAAAGGTCCCGCGCTGGACGAGCACGTCGCCCGGCTTCAGCAGCGTCTCGGCCTCGTCCAGGAGGGCCCAGATCTCGCCTTCCAGGACGATGGCGTAGTCCACAGTGTCCGTCTGGTGGAAGCCCGGGTGGCGGGCCATCCGCTCGGGCGTCGAGTGTGCCCCTGCCAGCCCGGTTGCCGGCGCCGGCGCGCCACGGCTGTTCGGCGCAAAGTCGACCACCCGCAAGATGGAGCCGCCACGCCACGGCGGCGGCACTGGATTGCGCACCCCGGCGGGCGCGGCGTCGTCGTTGCCCGCGTTCGAGGCCGGCGCGCGATCGGTCACCCACAGGACCGTGGATCCCGTATCGGGGAATTCGCCCGGGTTGACCTGCGGCGCCGGCTCGTCGGCGACAATCGTCGAGCGACCCTCGGGCGTATGCCCCGTCACCACCCGGCGAATCGGCTTCGGCATCAGGCCGACACCGCCACCGGCCCGGCCAGCGCCGGCATCACCTCACGCGCAAACAGCTCGACCGACTCCAGCGTCTCCTCGGAGCTCAAGCTGCCGAACGAAAAGCAGCCAACCACGTAGTTGGCGCCCGATTGCTCCAGGCACTCGCTCAGCTGATCTCGGACGGTCGCGGCCGAGCCCACGAAAATGCTGCGCCGCGCCAGCTCGTGGTCGAAGTTGCGGCGGTCGGCATAGCGCTCGGGATTGCCGCGTCGCACATAGCGATACGAGAAGTTGTGCGCAAACAGCTCGTACGCCGGCCGCGCCTGCTCGCGCGCCTTCGCGTCGGTCTCGGCCACGTGGATGTGGACCATGAAGCCGACCTTCGGATCCGTGACGTGGGCATTCAGGCGGCCAGGCTCGCCGGCGTGCGCACCGAGCTCGCTCCAGTACGTCTTGACCATGTCGGCAACGCGATCGAAGTCGGGCGCCAGGTGCACCGAGAACACCGCATTCAGCCCCTGGCTGGCGATCCACGGCACCGAGCCCGCGTTCGACGTGGGATACCACAGCGGCGGGTACGGCTTCTGGACCGGCCGCAGCCGCGTGATCAGCTTGCCGAAGTCGTAGTGCTCACCATGAAAGTCGATCTCGCCCGTGGACATGCCCATCAGCATGACCTGCAGGCCCTCGTTGAACATGGCGCGCGCCTTCTCGGGGTCGGCGTCGATGTGCTCGCCAAACGAGCCGCGGCTCAGACCCAGCTCGGCGCGCCCGTCGCTGAGCTGGTCGAGCATGCACACCTCTTCGAGCAGGCGCACGGGACTGTACAGCGGCAGGATGTAGCTCAGCGCACCCATGCGCAGTCGGCGCGTGCGCTGGGCGACCGCCGACAGAAACAGGTTGGGCGACGGCACCGTCGACAGCTCGGTGGCGTGATGCTCGGCCAGGTGGTAGCTGTAGAACCCAACCCGATCCGCGAGCTCGAGCATGCGCAAGCGCTCTCGATACGTTTCGCCCTGACCCCGGCCCGATTCGTCGAGCCAATCAAACAATCCAAACCTCACGCTCATATCTTCTATTTTGTGGGAGCCCGCTCATGAGTGGGTTCCCACCAAACAAATCCGCGTACCCTTACGACAGACAGATGATCATCGACATCCACGGTCACTACACGACCTACCCGCCGGGCGTGGAGGCGTACCGCGGCGCGCAGATCGCTCAGATGAGCGCCCCAGCCAGGGGCAAGATGAACGTCTCGGACGACGAGATCCGCCACAGCATCGAGACTGGCCAGCTCAAGGTTCAGCGCGAGCGTGGCACCGACCTGACCCTGTTTTCGCCGCGCGCCAGCTGGATGGGCCACCACTTCGGCAACGCGCTCATCAGCCGCTACTGGATCGAACACACTAACGACCTGGTCTACCGCGTCCAGGAAATGTTCCCAGACAACTTCGTCGGCGTGTGCGCTCTGCCACAGTCGCCCGGCACCGACCTGAAAAACAGCATCGCCGAGCTCGAGCGGTGCGTGAACGAGCTGGGCTTCGTGGGCTGCAACCTGAGCCCGGACACCTCGGGCGGCTACTGGCAGGAACCGCCGCTGACCGACCGTTACTGGTATCCGATGTACGAAAAGCTCGTGGAGCTCGACGTGCCGGCCATGGTGCACGTCAGCGCGACGTGCAATCCAGCCTTTCACCAGACCGGTTCGCACTACCTGAACGCGGACACCACGACGTTCATGCAGCTGGTGCAGCGCCCGCAGATCTTCAAAGACTTCCCGACACTGAAGCTGATCATTCCACACGGCGGCGGCGCGGTGCCGTACCACTGGGGCCGCTACCGGGGGATGAACCTGGACATGGGCCGGCCGGAGCTCGACGAGCTGATCATGGGCAACGTCTGGTTCGATACGTGCGTCTACCACCAGCCAGGCATTGACCTGCTGTTCAAGGTCATCCGGCTGGAAAACCTGATGTTCGCCTCCGAAATGATCGGCGCGGTGCGCGGCAAAGACCCGGACACCGGCTTTTATTTCGACGACACCAAGCGCTACGTCGACAACATCGGTCTATCCGAATCTCAGGCATCCAAAGTCTTCGAGGGCACCGCCCGACAAGTCTTTCCCCGCCTCGATGCCCGTCTGAAAGCGCGTGGTCACTAGCGTCGCATGAAGGCGGAGGAGATGCGGCTGGGACCGCTCCTCAACGGACCGAAGCAGTATGTCGTCCCCTACTTCCAACGCGCGTACAGCTGGCGGCGCCGCCAGTGGACGACGCTCTTCGACGACATCCTCGAGCTGTACGAGCTCAATTCCATGAACTCGCACTTCCTGGGCTCGATGGTGCTCCTGGCAGAACACAACGAGGCGGACCCCATTCCCCACACGCTGGTCATCGACGGCCAGCAACGCATCGTCACGCTGTCCCTGTTCCTGTCTGCCATCCGCGACGTCGCGCGCGATTCGGACGCCGAGTTCGCCGAACACCTGCACTCGACATACCTGATCAACCACGACCCGGAAAGCGTCAAAGTCCTCACCACGCACGGGGATCGAGACGCCTTCATCACCGTCGTCCAGAACCGCACGGAGCCGGCCGCATCGCCGATCCGCGACGGCTATCGCACGTTCAAGGAAGCCCTCCAGGAGCAGGTCGACAACGGCGTCGACCTGGACCGACTGGTCCACATCGTCGTCTCCCAATTGTCATTCGTGGCCATCACGCTGGATGCGGAGGACAACCCGTACCGCATCTTCGAGAGCCTGAATGCCAAAGGCATGCCGCTCACCCAGGGCGACCTGCTGCGCAATTACTTTTTCATGCGCCTGCCGCCGGGCGAGCACGAGCGCTGGTACACCACCGTCTGGTCGCCGATGCAGGCGCGCCTGGGCGATCGCTTCGACGACTACATGCGCGATTTCCTGCTGAAGGAAGGTCAGCCGGTCCGTCCGGACGAGGTCTACCAGGAGTGGCGCAAACGTCTCGGACCCCTGGACGAAGAAGGTATCCGCGACGTCCTCCGCGACCTGGCGGCCTGGTCACTGGAGTACGACCAGATCCTGCACCCGCAGCGCGAGGCTGACGCCGAGGTTCGCAAGCGACTCCAGCGGCTGACCACGTGGTCGAGGAGCGTGCCATATCAGTTCAATCCGCTGCTGCTGCGCGTGCACGCCGATTATCGGCGCGGCGGACTGAGCGCGGCGCAGGTCACGCGCCTGTTTCTCGCGATCGAATCGCTCATGGTCCGCCGGCTGTTCACTGGCGCTCCATCGCGCGATGACAACCAGTTGCTGATCGAGATCTACAACGGGGTGGCCTCGGCGGACGATCGCAGCGAGGCGTTCGTCGAGTCGCTGGCGAAGCCGCAGCTCGGCTGGCCGGATGACGACGACTTCGTCGAAGGCATTGTGCGCCATCCGCTGTACTTTGCGAGTCATCCGGATCAACGCAAGCTGGTGGCCGAGGCGCTCGAGGAGAGCTACGCGCACCGCTCCCCGGTGCGCTACGAGCAACTGGACCTCCAGCTCATAACCCCGCTGCTGCCCCGCGCCGACTGGCTCGCCGAGCTTGGCGTCGGCGAAGAGCAGTACTGGAAGATCATCGGCACGCTCGGCAATTTCACGTGGGTGCCGCGCGGACGCGCGCCGGACCTGGGCGTGGCCGAGCGGAAAAAGGAATTGCTGCGCATGACCCGCTACGGCCTGGAGCTGGTGAAAGACTTCGCCCAGATCGAGCGCTGGACCGCCGACGCCGTCGAGCAGCGCTCGCAACGACTGGCCGAGCGCGCCGTCCAGGTATGGCCGCGTGCGTAAGCCGCTCGTCGTCGGCAACTGGAAAATGAACACGCTCCGCGAGGAAGCATCGACGCTGGCGCGCTCGCTCGTGGAGTCGTTGTCGAGCGCCCGTCAAGTGGAGGTGGTCGTCGCGCCGCCCTTTCCCTGGCTCACCGACGTCGCCGCCATCCTCCACGGCAGTCCGCTGAGACTTGCCGCCCAGAACATGCACACCGAGGTCGGCGGCGCCTATACCGGCGAGGTCTCTCCCCGCATGCTCAGAGGTCTGTGCGAGTACGTCCTCGTCGGCCAGTACGAGCGCCGCATCCTGTTTGGCGACAAGGAGGCGATCGTCCGCCGCAAGTTGCACTCCGCCCAGGAGCAGGGCCTGACACCTATCCTGTGCGTCGGCGAAGACGCCGACCAGCTCGACGAAGGGCTCGGGCTCGTCGTCGTGGCTGAACAGGTGGAAGCAGACCTGGACGGCGCCCGAATCGACGACAAACTGGTGATCGCCTACGAGCCATCCTGGACGACGATGGGCCGCGTGGCTCCGCCCCCGGTGTCCTACGTTGTGGATGTCGTGGGCCACATCCGCGACACGCTGACCATGCTGTACTCCCAGGACGTGGCGGATCAGACGCGGGTGATCTATGGCGGCCAGGTCAATCCGCGCAACATCGAGGAAATCGCCGCCCAGGCCCAGGCCGGCATCGACGGCGTGCTCGCCAGCACGGCCAGCACCAACGCGCCGAACTTCACGACGCTGGTCAAAGCCTTCGCGCCCCAATGAACACCGGCGCCGGCGGCGGCTTTATCGGTCGGCCGCTGCCGCGCTTCGAAGACGCGCGTCTGGTGCGCGGCGCTGGGCAGTTTACCGACGATTTCAGGTACCCGAACCAGGCGTTTGCCGCCTTCGTCCGCTCACCCCATGCGCATGCCCGCATCGTGAAAATCGACGCAACCAGCGCGCAAGCCGCGCCCGGCATACTGGCCGTCCTCACTGGCGCTGACTACCTGGCCGACGGCTACACGGGCATCGCGCATGCCGCGCTGCCCACCGACGCGGTCAACCCGCGCAGCCCCGCCTTTCAGTACCCCGCCGACAAGCCGCCCTTCGACCAGCCGCAACTTCCACTGGCGGTGGACCGCGTGCGGCATGTCGGCGAGCCTGTCGCGCTGGTCATCGCCGAAACCGCCGCGCTTGCCCGCGACGCCGCGGACCTGGTGCACGTCGACTACGCGGTCCAACACGCGGTTGCCGACATCGGCGAGGCGCTCCAGCCTGGCGCGCCATCCGTCTGGGACGCCGTCCCTGACAACGTCGCCCTCGACGGCGAACACGGTGAGCGGACCGCCACCCAAGCCGCGTTGCATGCCGCCGAGATTGTCGTCGGGCACGAGTTCCGCAGCCAGCGCATCGCCAATGCCCAGATGGAGCCGCGCTCGGCCATCGGCGTCTACACGCCCGAGACCGACAGTTTCCTGATGGTCGCCGGCAGCCAGGGTGTCAGCCGCCAGCACTCCGCGCTGGCCGCCACCCTGCACGTACCGCTCGAGCGCGTGCGCGTGATCTCGCCCGATGTCGGCGGCGGCTTTGGCCCGCGCTCGTACCTGCAGGCCGAACAGGTAGTCGTGGTCTGGGCCGCGCGACGCGTCGGCCGACCGGTCCGCTGGACCAGTACCCGCGCCGAGGCCTTCCTGGGCGACCACCAGGGGCGTGACTCGATGGCCACCCTGCGGCTCGGCCTCGACCACACCGGCCGCATCCACGCGCTGGCGGCCGACTGTGTCTACAACCTGGGCGCGCATACCGTCGGCGGCTACGTGCCCATCGCCAATTTTTCACGCATCCTGTCCAGCATCTACGCCATCCCGCACGCGTTCGTGCGCATGCGCGGGGTGCTGACGCATACCGGCTGCACTGGTCCGTTCCGAGGCGCCGGTCGGCCGGAGGCCATGTTCATGCTCGAGCGCTTGCTGGACATGGCCGCCGAACGGACGGGCATCGACCGTGTGGAGCTCCGCCGCCGCAACCTGATCCGACACGATCAACTGCCGTACTCCACCCCGCTGGGGCTGATCTACGACAGCGGCGATTTCGTCCACAACATGCAGAACGCCCTCGACCTCGCGGACTGGAGCAGCTTTCCCCAACGACGCGCCGAAGCACAGGCCCGCGGCCGGTACGCGGGCATCGGCATGGCCAATTACGTGGAGGCGCCGGTTGGCGCGCCGCACGAGCGGGTGAAGGCGACGGTGTTGTCGAGCGGCGCGGTCGAGCTTGTCGCGGGAACGCAATCGACTGGCCAGGGCCACGAAACTAGCTTCGCCCAGGTCGCGGCCGACCAGCTCGGTGTTACTCCGCAGCAGGTCCGGCTGATCACCGGCGACACGCGCGTCGTAACCTCGGGCGGCGGCACGCACTCCGACCGATCCATGCGTCTGGCCGGCACGCTGATCGTGGACGCCTGCGGTCAGATCCGCGAGCGTTCGCGGCAGGTCGCCGCCAACCTGCTGGAGGTCGCCCCCGAGGACCTCGTCTACCAGAACGCCGGCTGGTCTGCCGCTGGCACGGACCGTCGCGTGTCGCTCTTCGAAGCCGCCCGCACGGACGAGATCAGCGCGGAGGCAACCTTCACCGGTCGCATTCCCGCACACCCCACCGGTTGCGCGGTGTGCGAGGTGGAGGTGGACTCTGAGACCGGCGCCATCACGCTGAGTCGCTACACGGCGGTCGACGACGTGGGCCAACCGATCAATCCACTGATCCTCCACGGGCAGGTTGCGGGCGGCATTGCCCAGGGCATCGGCCAGGCTCTCTCCGAACACACGCGGTATGAACCTGGCAGCGGACAGCTCCTCACGAGCAGCTTTCTGGACTACGCCATACCGCGCGCGAGTGGAGTACCGGATTTCCTCCTGGAGTTGACCGAAGACCCGACACCTGGTAATCCACTGCGCGTGAAAGGCGGCGGCGAAGCGGGCATCACCCCGTGTCTCGCGGCGGTGGTCAATGCGCTGGTTGACGCGCTGCGACCCCTCGGCATTCGTCACCTGGAGATGCCGGTCACCTCGGCGCGGATCCGTGCCGCGATTGCTCAGGCCCAGGACGGCGCACCGGAGGCCATCGCCTCCTCGTAGCTCCGCCGCTGGCGCTCCACCGCCTGAACGGTGTTGCTCAACAGGATCGCCACGGTCATCGGTCCGACGCCGCCGGGCACGGGCGTGATCCAGCCCGCGACGTCGACGACGCTGTCAAAATCCACGTCGCCCACGATGCGATCCGCCACCTGATTGATGCCAATGTCGATCACCGCGGCGCCCGGTTTCACCATGTCGCCGGTGATCAGGCCAGGCTTGCCGACCGCCACGAACAACGCCTCCGCGCGCCGGGTGTGGATCGCCAGATTGCGTGTTTCGTGGTGACAGATCGTGACGGTCGCGAACTCTTCCATCAACTGCAGCGCGATGGGCTTGCCGACGATTTCCGAATGGCCGACGATCACGACCTCCAGTCCGCGCAGGTCCAGCCCGGTCGACTTCAGCAGCGCCACGGACGCCCGGGCCGTACAGGGTCCCAGCGCGGAGCCGCCGTACACGATGTTGCCGATATTGGCCGCGTTCATGCCCTCGACGTCTTTGTCTGGATGGATGGAGTTCTGCAGGTACTTCAGGTCCAGGTGACTCGGCACCGGTCGCTGGAGAATGATCCCGGTCACCCGCGGATCGACGTTCAGCGCGGAGATCGCCGCGCGCAGCTCCTGCTGCGTGACGTCGGCGGTGTAGGAGCGATCCTCAAAGGCGATCCCCACCTGGGTGCAGGCGCGCTGCTGATTGCGGACATACAGCGCCGTCGCCTCGATACCGCCAACGGCAATTGAGACCAGCTTCTGGTGCCAACCCAGCTCGCGCAGGACCCCTACCCGCGCGCGGATCTCGCCGCGCAGGGCGCGAGCCTGCAGTCGCCCGTCGATCAGTTTGTACGACATGCCTCAACCGCCGAGCCCACGCAGGACCTTCGGCGCGAGCAGCCAGACCAGCCGTGCCGTGCCAGGTCGCAGCCCTTCGCCGATCTCGAGCCGGGCGACGCCGCCTTTTCGAAACTCGACCTGCAGCTGCCGCGTGTCGCCCGTCAGCAAGTACGAGACCAGCTCGTGCATGCTCGGCTCGTGTCCAACCAGCGCCACCGCCAACGCGCGGCCGTGGCCCTGCACCGCCAGCAACACCCCAGCCGGCGTGCCACCCGGCTCGAGCGGCTGACAGACGACTGGCTTCGGCCACTTCGCGTCCGACGCAAGCAGCTCCGCGGTGCGCCACGCCCGACTCAGCGGACTGCTGAGCACGCGATCGACCGACGGGGCCACCCTGGCCAGGCCTCTGGCTGCTCGCTGAAAGCGCTTTTCGCCGGCAGGTGTCAGCGGGCGATCCCGATCGTCGGGCCAGCGCTTCGCGTCCGCGTTGTACGCGACGCCATGGCGTACCAGGTACAGGTCCATACCGCCTGATTGTGCCCGACTCTACGGCAGCTCTAACATCGGCGGGTCAGCCACCGCGTCGCACGTGGCCATGACCTGCACCAGCGGCTCGATAACCCGGCACAGCACGTCGAAGACCTCCGCCACTGACCCGCGCGCGTCGACGGTGGTGAACGCGTGCTCGACCGCCAGCCGCCGAAATTCGGCGAGCAATCGCGTCTGGTGCTCCACAAAATTGCGGTACACGTCCGGACCCGGCAAATAGTCCTGACCGGACTCCCAGTAGTCGAATCCGGTGGTGCTCAGCACGCGCGGCACCAGGTGCTCGATGTCAATATCCAGGTACACGACCAGGTCCGGCACCAGCGCAAAACCGTACAGGTTCTCGATCCACTCCGCCGACAGACCTCGCACGCGGGCGCGAGCCATCAGCGAGAAGATGTAGCGGTCCACCAGCGCCACCATGCCAGCGCGCAGCGCGGGCAGGATCTGCCGCTCCATCCGGTCGGCGAAGTCCGTGGCGTACAACAGGTTCAGCGTCAACGGGTCCAGCGTGTTGCCGCGCTTGGCGCGCTCAATCCCGCGTCCCGCCAGCTCGGACCGCCGCAGTCCGGTGTTGACCACCGGAAAACCGCGCGACTCCAGCCACTCCTTGAGCAGTGAGATGTGTGTCGAGCGCCCCACGCCATCGGTGCCTTCGATGACGATCAGACGCCCTGGCAACGGGCTGTCCTTCACGCCCGGCGGCGACGCGCCGTAGAAGCGCGGCACGGTCATTCGTCAGGTTCCGCCAGTTCGCGGCTTTCCGACTGCTGATGGCCGATCCGCCCGGCGGCGTGGAGCGAGTCCGCTGGCGACGGATTCGGCAAACGCAATGCACCTTCCAGGTACGGTCGCACCATCTCGCGCATGCGCTGCTGCTGATGGATCAGACTCTCGGTCGCATCCAGTCGCAACAGACCGTACTCCGACACCACGCACTCGTACTCCTGGCGGATCAATCCCTGGAATCGACGGAACGATTCGTACGGGTCGCTGCTGAGCCCCAGGTCCAGTCCAGCTTCGTAGAACTTCAATTCGGGCCGACCCAGCGTGATCCGCCGCATCGCCTCGTCGAGCGGCACGTCGAAGTAGAACGCCAGCGTCGGGGGCACCGCGAACGAGTACAGCCGCCGCAGCCAGGCGCGATTGAGACCGCGCACCGCGTCGCGCGCGTACGCCGTATAGACATACCGATCGGCGAGCACCACGGCGCCCGACTGCAGCGCCGGCAAGATCTGACTGTAGGTCCGACTGGCGAGATCAGCCGCGTGGATCAGGCTGAACGACATCGGCGACAGCAGCTGCTGGCGCTTGCCCACGCGGGTAATGCCTTTGACGATGGGTGACGAGTTCCACTCGCTGAATATGACCAGGTAGCCCTGGTTGACGAGCCATTTGCGCAGCAGGTCCAGCTGCGTGCTCTTGCCCGAGCCGTCGATGCCCTCGACGACAATGAGGCGCCCCGGCGAGGCCCCTTCTCCGTCCCTGGAAACTGCTCGTCGATACGCGTTCTGGCGACCGTCAGCGGCGAGGGAACCGTTCGCCGGTGACAGCTCGCCACCCGTGGAATGCACTGGGAGAGGCGACAGGAGCGATGCCGCCAGGTCGACCTCAGGCCGCGCCGTTGCGGCTGATACTGGCGCCAAAGGCCCGCTCGGCGCGCCGCGTCGGCGTCTCGAGCGGCCAGTCATCCACGACTGGCGCAGCCAGAACCACATGGCCGTTGGTGCGTTCAAGCGTGATCGTCTCCGGATCGCCGCTACCGTACCGCACCAGCGCGTCCGCCAGTGCAACTCCAGCCGCGATCTGCTCCACCGCTCGCTGGTCCGCGGCGACCAGCAACGGCGCGTAGCCCTTGACGGTCGCTACACGCTCTCCGACCGCGCACAGCCCGGCCGCGGTCAGCGCCAGCGTTCGATGCGTGTAGCCGTCCAGGTTGGCGTCGCACACGATGCGCGCCGAGTGCTCGTGGCGCCGGTAATAGTCGATGCTGGCGCCGATGTCCAGCAAGCGTGCCGCCGCCGCGGCGGCGAGCATGACTTCGACGGCCGCACCGGGCAGCAGGCGGGCCAGCAGCCGATTGACGAGCGCGACCCGCCGCTCGGCGCGCGCGCTGTCATACGCCGTGAAGTGTCCGCCCAGGGCAGAAACGGCGACGTTCTGGACCTGCTCGATGCTGGCAGCCTCGTCGGTCACGCAGTTCAGGGCAACCCCCTCACGCAGGCCGTAGCCCGCCACGGTCAGCTCCGTCGCCAGCAGCCGATCCATGACCGCCTGCACCACCAGGCCGCCGCCCACGATCGAATCGGCGCGATCGGCATTCAGGCCCGGGGTCATCGCCCGGTTGTTGGCGGGCATGCCCGAGAGCAGTGACGCGACGCCGTCCACTCGGCGACGGTCCAGCACATATGCGTGCAACCGCGAGATCGGATAGGTGCTGCGCATGCGTCGGTCGACTTTGGCCAGGTTCCGGACGGTGCCGCCCGTGCCGACCAGTCGCTCGTCCGCGCCGAGCGGACGGATCCCCGCCCGCTCGAGCGTCGTCTGGATATGCTCTCGGAGCGCGCGCATCTCCCCACGACTGGGCGGGTCGGACTTGAGAAAACGGTCGCTCAGTCGCAACGCGCCGAGCGGCAGGCTCCACGAGCGCTCGAGCTTGCGTCCCCGGAAGTGAATGAGCTGGATGCTCCCGCCGCCGACGTCGAGGACGACGCCGTCCTCCACCGGCAACCCGTGGACTGCCCCCAGAAAGCCAAGACGGGCTTCCTCGTCGCCGTTGGCAATATCGACGGGGATCCCCAGCTCGTCGCGCGTGCGCTCGATGAACTGCTCGCCGTTGGTCGCTTCGCGCACCGCCGCCGTCGCGACCGCCATGGTGCGTTCGGCGCCGCTGCTGGTTGCCACGGCGACGAATCCGCGCACGATGCGCAGCGTGCGGTCGATCGTCTCGGTGCTGAGCTCGCCGTCGCGCGCCACGTCGCGCACCAGGCGCAGTGGACTGCGCGCGTCGCCGAGCACGTCGAGGTGGGCCGCGCCGCGCACGTGCGCGACGAGGACCCGGCCGCTGTTGGAGCCGATGTCGATGACGCCGAGGGTCTGGCCGGCCACGTGGGGCGTCTTACTCGGTGAAGACATAGCCGACGCCGCGCACCGTCTGGATGCGGGTGGGCGCACCCGGGTCGACCTCGATCTTGCCGCGCAGCCAGCGCACATGGACGTCGACGGTGCGCGTGTCGCCGACGTATTCGTAGCCCCACACGTTGCGCAGCAGCGTCTCGCGCGTTTGCAGTTGGCCCGGGTGCCGCATGAGATACACCAGCAAGTCAAACTCGCGTCGCTTCAGCTGCAGCTGAACCGCGTTGCGCGACACACGATGCGCGCCCACATCCACCAGCAGGTCGCCCGAGGCCAGCTGCAGGGTCGGATCGCGCACCGCGGAGCCCATGTCAGCCCGCCGAAGCTGGGCTTTGACCCGCGCCATCAGCTCGTGCATGCTGAACGGCTTGGTCAGGTAGTCGTCGGCCCCAACTTCCAGGCCCACCACGCGGTCGATCTCCTCGTCGCGCGCCGTGAGCATCAGGATCGGCACGTGGGCCACCGCGGGATTCAGGCTCTCCGCGCGCACCGCGCGGCACAGGTCCAGACCGTCGAGACCCGGCAGCATCAGGTCCAGCACGACCAGCTCGGGTGGATTGCCGCGGATCATCTCGAGCGCCTGCGCGCCGTTGGTCGACAGCCGAACCTCGTGCCCAGCGCGCGTGAGGTTGTAGCGCAGCGACTGCAGGAGGGACTCCTCGTCTTCCACCACGAGAATCTGCGCCATCTCGCTACGCCACCCTACCCGGCAATGCGTTAAGCGTACGTAAACGGCCCGTAATCCTTCGGCGTTTCGGCAACCCACTACTCGTCCAGCCGCCGCCGCGGCACACGGCTCAGGTACCGGCGAGCTCGGCAACGATCGGCGCCATGCTGTCGATGGCCGCGCCCGGGATCACCGGGTACGAGATGTCCCACTGCTCACGATTCGCCCTCAGCTTGTCCACAATCGCCTCGCGACTGCCAACCAGCGTCCCCGGCATGGCTTTGACGACCTCGGGCGTCGTCCGCATCTGCGTCGCCAGCGTCTCGATCACGCCGGCGACATTCGACGTGAGCCGAGGAATGCTCAGCGAGCTCAATTCCAGCGCCGCGTAACGTTCGCCCGCCGAGCTCCGCACGATCTGCATCTGCTCCGCCATCGTCAGCCCCAACCCCGGGTTGCCCGCGGTGCTGACGCCCACCGACGGCCGATCCGGAAAGTTCAGGATGTCCGCCTCGCGGGCCGCGAGCCTCAGCATCCGCCGCCCCGCCGCGCCAATCATGATCGGCGGCCGCGGCCGCTGCACGGGAAGCGGCTGTCCCTCGAGGCCTTCGAGCTGGTAGTAGCGCCCCTCGAAGTCGACCTCGCCGCCTTCAAACAGCATCTTGATGATCTGGACCGCTTCTTCCAGCCGGCCGACACGCGTGCCCGCCGACTCGAAGGTCAGCCCCGCCTTCTGATAGTCCGCCGGATTCCAGCCGGCGCCGATGCCCAGCTCGAGCCGTCCGCCCGTCAGCACGTCAACCGTCGCGGCCTCCTTGGCCGTCGCCGCCGGATGGCGAAAGTCGTTGTCGAGCACGAACGTGCCCACGCGCAGGCGGCTCGTGGCGCTCGCGGCGGCCACCAGCGCGGGCAGCGGCGCCAGCTGGCGGCCGAAATGATCGGCGATCAGCAGCGTCGAGTAGCCAAGGTCCTCCGTCTTGCGCGCCAGCTCGCGCCACTCGGCCGCCGATTCGGCGCGACTGAGCAGCACGCCGAACCGAAACGTGCGGTCCAGCGGCGTCACCGCCTCACGCCGGGCGTCACGCGCCGTCCTCTATCTGGCGACGGTGGCCGAGAATTCGCTCCGCCGGTCCGCCGTAGCGTCCCACCAGTTCACGTCGCGCGGCAGCAGCACGCCACCCGAACGCTGGCGGTACAGCTCGGGGTTGTCCACCCCTGGCGGGACGACACCCTGCTGCTCCAGCGCGCGCGCCGCGGCGATCATCCGCCGCCGCGTGCGAATGATGAGCGCATCCGTTGTCCCCAGGTGCTCCGACTCGCGATCGAAGATCGGCCCCATGGATTCGGTGACCGCCATGTCCTGCTGGCGAATGCCCGGGATGCCGGTGTAGCTGCGCATCGCCCGCTGCGCCTCGCGATCGATGAAGTAGTCATTGGCCATCGATTGGTGCAGGTTGAAGCGCCCGTACCAATCCGTCGTATTGGGTCTGTACTCGGATTCGGCCCGCGGCGACGGCCGCCGCCCCTCGGAGCCGCGCGCCTCAACGGGCAGCTTCTCTGGATCGATCAGCCCGCGGGTGATCTCCCAGTGCAGCGTGTGCTCGTCGTCCATCGGCACGTAGGCCGCGAAGCGTGTCTGCTGGCCCATCATCCCGGCCGGAATCATCGCGTAGAACGGAAACAGCATGTGGGCGATGCGCCAGTAGTAGGTGTCATCGGTGGCTGGGCGGTACGCGCCATAGGAAGTCCCGTACGGCGTATCGATCACCGCAAAGCGCGGCGCCGGCGTCCTTGCAATGAAGTAGTCGAACGTGCCAGGCCTGGTGTTTTCGAGCCGCGTGGCGCCGGCGTGCAAAAACGCCTGGTGGACGGTGTCCATCTCGCCTTCCCAGCCCTGCATCCAGTTGCACGGCCGATGCAAGATTGACACGACCGTGTCATCCTGGGGCAGGAGGTTGGCCTCGAAGTCGGGCAGGGGTGGCGGCTCGGTTCTTGGCCCCATATAGGCCCAGATGACGCCGCCACGTTCACGGGTCGGGTACGCGGTGGCTCTGACCTTGTGCTTGAAGTCCGACTCCGCCGGCTCGTTGGGCATGTCGACGCACCTGCCGTCCAGGTCGAACTTCCAGCCGTGGTACACGCAGCGCAGGCCGGCTTCTTCATTTCTGCCGAAAAAGAGGCTCGCGCCCCGATGCGGGCAGTTGTTCTGGATCAGCCCGACGCGGCCATCGCTGGCGCGGAAGCCGATCAGGTCCTCGCCGAGCAGCCGCACGCGCAGCGGCGCACCATCGGGTTCGGCCACTTCGTCTGAGCGGATGGCCGGCAGCCAGTACTGACGCATGAGATTGCCCATGGGCGTGCCCGGCCCGACGCGGCACAGGTACTCATTTTCGGCTTTGCTGAGCATAGGAAGAATCTTAATTCCCCAGCGGCGACCCCACCGAGGGTTACCCCAGCGGGGACCCGCTGAGGTTTGCCCCAGACGGGGCCGAGGCGTTTCTCGCCAGAGGCGACCGTAATTCCGAATGGGACACGACCTATCTCCAACGGCGGCCCTGCCGTGAGCGACCCGATCCCCTACTGGGGGTTGTAGGGGTCACCCCTACCCTTCGACACGACCCAGGTCGTCAGCCACGCAACGTGTTGCCGCAAATTCCACAATGGGATACGAGGTATCCCCAACAGGCCCCGATCCCCACTGGGGGTTGTAGGGGTCTCCCCTACCCTTCGACACGACCCAAGTCGTCGGGTGATCCTGCTGGCGAAACCCGCCCCGGCCCCTTGCAACATTGACAGCCTTGTGATAACGTTGTGGAGCCCATGGAGCGCCTGGAGTCCCTCACGGTCCACGAGGCCGCCGCCACCACCGGCTGGTCCGCCCGCATGCTCCGTTATCTCGAACGCGTCGGCCTGGTCGTTCCACCGCGCACCAGCGGCGGCTACCGCCTGTACGGCGCCCCCGAGCTGCAACGCCTGCGCACGCTGCGCGAGCTGCTCGACCAGCATCACCTCGGCCTGTCCGACGTCGCCTTTGCAAAACGCCTGCGCGAGGATCCCAAACTCTCGACGTCGGTCCAGGCCTGGCTCGAGGCCCGCCCCAGCCGCCCCCAGAGCGTGCCCAGCTCAGACTGGCTGCGTTTCGAACAGGACAAGTGCCGCCGGCTCCTGGCCGCCGCCGCGGCGTAATCGGCCGTGCTATCTCACAGTTCGCATAGGAGACAATGCCGCACATGACCATCGCCCCGTCCGCCCCCACCCAGCCCGCGGTCGACTACAAAGTCGCCGACATCGGGCTGGCAGACTTCGGTCGCAAAGAGATCACGCTCGCCGAGCACGAGATGCCAGGCCTGATGGGCCTTCGCCGCGAATTCGCCGACGCCAAACCTCTCAAAGGCGCCCGCATCTCGGGATCGCTGCACATGACGATCCAGACCGCCGTCCTGATCGAGACGCTGGTCGCCCTCGGCGCCGAGGTGCGCTGGGCCTCGTGCAACATCTTCTCCACACAGGACCACGCCGCGGCGGCCATCGCCCGAGCCGGCGTGCCGGTCTTCGCCTGGAAAGGTGAATCGCTCGAGGAGTACTGGTGGTGCACGCAGCAGGCGCTGACCTGGCCAGACCACAATGGCCCGACCACGATCCTCGACGACGGGGGCGACGCGACCATGCTCGTCCTGCGCGGCGCCGAGTACGAAGAGGCCGGCAGCGTCCCCAATCCCGCCGAAGCGCCCTCGGAGGAGTTCAAGGTCTTTCTCACGCTGCTCCAGCGCTCACTGGCCGACGACCCCAGGCGCTGGACCCGCTGCGCCGCGGATATTCTCGGCGTCTCCGAAGAGACCACCACGGGCGTCCACCGCCTGTACGACCTGCAGGCCAAGGGCAAACTGCGCTTCCCGGCCATCAACGTCAACGACGCCGTGACCAAGAGCAAGTTCGACAACCTGTACGGCTGCCGCCACTCGCTGCTCGACGGCATCAACCGCGCAACGGACGTGATGCTCGCCGGCAAAGTCGCCGTCATCTGCGGCTACGGTGACGTGGGCAAGGGCTGCGCGGCCTCGTTGCGCGGCCAGGGCTGTCGCGTGATCGTGACCGAGATCGACCCGATCTGCGCGCTCCAGGCGCTGATGGAAGGCTACGAGGTCCGCACGGTCGAGGATGTGGTCGACTCAGCCGACATCTTCGTGACCGCCACCGGCAACCGCGACATCATCACCGCCGACCACATGTCGCGCATGAAGCACCAGGCGATCGTCGGCAACATCGGCCACTTCGACAACGAGATCGACATGGCCGGCCTGGCCCGCGTGCCTGGCGTCCGCCGCGACAACATCAAGCCCCAGGTGGACCAGTGGGTTTTCCCGGATGGCCACTCGATCATCGTCTTGTCCGAAGGCCGTCTGCTGAACTTGGGCAACGCCACCGGCCACCCGTCGTTCGTGATGTCCAACTCGTTTTCGAACCAGGTCCTGGCGCAGATCGAGCTGTTTACGCGCCACGACCAGTACGAGAACAAGGTCTACGTGCTGCCCAAGCACCTGGACGAGAAGATTGCCCGCGTCCACGTCGAAGCGCTGGGCGCGCACCTGACCACCCTGCGTGGGGACCAGGCCGAATACATCAACGTGCAGGTCGAAGGCCCGTACAAGTCGGATCACTACCGCTACTAAAGACTCGCTTCTCGGGAGGGGACCGACCCGGCGCCGTTGGTGGTGCCGGGTCCCCTCAAGTACCCTCCCTATAGTGGAGCCCCTCGAGCACACCCCTGACCAGTTCGGCGGCATCATGATCGCTGCCGAGCACCTCCCCGAAGACGCGAGCGAATTTCAGGACCGTCTGCGCCTGTCGATCGACACCTGGCGATCGCACGGCCGTCGCCTGATCTGGCTGGACGTGCCGCGTCGACTGGCCCAGCTCATCCCCATCGCCACCGACGAGGGCTTCTTCTTTCACCACAGCGACGAGGACGAGCTGACCATGGTCTGCCGCCTGGTCGAGGGCGCATTCGTGCCCATGCACGCGACGCACTACATCGGCGTCGGTGGGGTCGTCATCAACGACCGCGAGGAGCTCCTGGTGGTCTGCGAACGCCACCGACGGTCAGCCCAGCCGTACTACAAGCTGCCCGGCGGCGCGCTGCAACCTGGCGAGCACCTGGTGGACGCCGTGCTGCGCGAGGTGCTCGAGGAAACCGGCGTCAATGCGAAGTTCGAAGCGCTGGTGTGCTTTCGCCATTGGCACGGCTATCGCTACGGCAAGTCGGACATTTACTTCGTGTGCCGCCTTTCGCCGCTCAGCCAGGACCTGACCATGCAGGCCGAAGAGATCGAAGAGTGCTTCTGGATGCCAGTGGCCGACTATTTCGCATCCGACCTGGTCAGCGTCTTCAACAAGCGCATCGTGCGCGCGGCACTGGCCAGCCCGGGGGTCATCCCGGAGTGGATCGACGGCTACGGTGATCCCGCCCGCTACGAGTTCTTCATGCCCGCGCGCGAAACCGGGTGGGGCGCCTGAATGAGATCGTTCTCATCTTGAGCCCGTCCTCCGGTCAATCGCAGAAACACGTCTTCCAGACGGCCCTCGCCTGCTGACAGGCCGGCCCGCTCGCGGAGCTCGTCCAACCTCCCGACGCCCACCACGCGTCCGTTCGACAGCAGCAGCAGTCGGTCGCAAATGCGCTCCGCGTCGTTCAACTGGTGGATGCACAGCAGCAGGGTCCGATTTTGCGCGCGCAGTCCGCGCAAGATGTCCATCATCGCGTGCGTCTGCTGCAGGTCGAGCCCGTCGAACGGCTCGTCCAGAGCCAGCAAGCGCTGGGGTGACATGAGTGCCAGAGCGATGAGCAGGCGCTGCAAGTTGCCCTTCGACAGCGCGCCGACCTTTTTCTGCAGCACCGGCCCGAGCGACAGCTCGGAAACAATAATGTCTTCCCAACGGCTGGGGTCGATCTCGAACAACTTGCCGAACAAAGACAGGACCTCGAGCGTGTACAGCTCGGCATACGGCGTCACGCCATTGGGCAGGTAGAACATGAGCCGGCTGGGGTTCCAGTCCGGCGGCGCATCGTCGCCTTCGTAGAACGTGCCCGACGTGCGCGGTCGCAGGTTTGCGAGACACTCCATGAGCGTGGTCTTGCCCGCTCCGTTGGGCCCGATCAGGCCGAGGATTTCGTTTTCGTAGATCTCGAAGTTGATGTCGGTCAGGATGTCGGCGCCGCCAATCTCCTTAGACAGGTGCTCAACACGCAGCAGCGGCGTGCCGGGCGCGGCCACCTCGGAGCTGAGCGTCGGCGGCGATCGCAGCTCACCCACGAGCGCTCGCAACGTCGCCGCCTGATTGCCGACGCGCTCGATGCCCGCCTCGAGGCGATCCAGGCGTGCCGCGAGATGGACGTGCCACTGCTCAGCCGCTTCGGCGCGAGCCTCGGAGGCGCGCACCGCCTTGCGCACCGTGTCGAGCGAGTGCTCCTGCCGCTGGTTCAGGTCGGCAACCAGTTCAGTGAGCAGCTCGCGCTGTGCGGCAGTGTGCCGCATCAGTCAGTCGGCCGCATCGGCGACTGCCGCGGGGACGTCGAAGCGATAGCCCTGGCCGCGAACCGTCACGATGAAGGCGCGGCGAGCGGCGACGCGCGCCAGCCGGTTGCGGAGATACCGCACGTACACGTCGACCACGTTGGAAGCGGGGTCCACGTCATAACCCCACACGTCGCCCAGAATGGCCACGCGGGACAGCACCCGCGCCGGGTGGCGCATGAAGTACTCGAGCAGCGCGAACTCACGGTCGGGCAGGTCGATCAATTGTTCGCCGTACCAGCCGCACCGCGCGAGCAAATCCAGCCGCAAGTCGCCCGCCACAAGCGTCGTGGGGCGGCGTTCGCCAGCGCCGCGCATGCGCTTGCGAATGCGGCCAATCAGCTCTTCGAGCGCGAACGGCTTGGTCAGGCAATCCTCAGCTCCGGCCAGCAGCATCAGCGGCAGCGAGGGTCTGGCGACGCGCAAGCGCTGAAGCACGCCCCACTGGTCGTCGGTGAACGGCGAGACATCGAACACGAGCATCCCGACGTCGTCGTCCTCCGCGAGGGTGAGAATGTCCTTATTGTTGCTGGCGCTGCTGACGTCGAAGCCGTGGCTGCGGAGGCTGCGCTCCAGCACGCGGATCATCGCCGGATCGCGCTCGACCAGCAGCACTCTCACGTGGTGGCGAGTATACGCGGGTGCCGCCCTGCGAGTTGCCGGATGGCGAGGCTCTCATCTACACTCGCACGGCCGCGTGAGCCATATCGTCGGACTGCTGTGGTTGATCTTCTCGCGCGAGGTCCGTCTCACCTGGCTGTTGTTCGTCAAAGAGGTGCGCGAGCTGCTGCTCAGCCGCGCGCTGTGGGCGATGGTCCTGATCAGCGCACCGCTGGTCGGCTTCAGCTTCATCCAGGCGGTGCGGCAGTACAGCGAGAACAGCGCCAGCGCGGTCAAGCTGCCGCAGCTCGCGGTCAACCAGAATCCGCTCGACGGCATCGTTATCCCCGTCTTCGGCGCCGTCTATCTGATGAACACGTTTCTGTTTCCGTTCGTCGCGATCCGCGCAATCGGCAACGAGAAGCAGTCGGGCGCCCTGAAGCTGGCCCTGCAACTGCCGGTGGGCATGTATCGAGTCGTCGGGGTAAAGCTCGCGGCGCTGTTCGTCGGCTGGTGGATCGCACTCGTGCCAACCGTGTCCGCCCTGCTGATCTGGAGCCTGCTGCTCGGCGGCCACCTGTACTGGCCGGAACTGGTTTCGGTGCTGCTCGGCCACTGGTTGTATGCGCTGGTCATCGCCGGAGTGGCGTTCCTGGCCGCGGCACTGACCGAGTCGTCGGCGACGGCGGCCATCCTGGCGCTGGCCTTCACGCTGGCCGCGTGGATCCTGGAATTCGCCGGCAATGTGGGGACGGGCCTGGTGCGCGCCGTCTCGGCCTTTTCGCTCAGCCCGGCGCTGCGCGGACTCGAGCAGGGCCTGATCGGTTCGCCGACGGCTGTCGCCTTGGCGGTCCTGGCGTTCGGGTTTCTGGCCCTGAGCGTGGTGTGGTTGCCGCCGGGCGTGACGCGGCGCGAAAAGCTGATTCGGTCCGGGGCCGTGGCCGGCGTCGCCTTTCAGGCGCTGCTGCTCGCCATTCAGCTGCCCATCTACAAGGACGTCACCGAAGACCAGCGCAACTCCTTCAATCCCGCCGATGTGCGTGTGCTCGGCCACATGTCAAAAGAGCTCAAGATCGACGTCAACCTGGCGACCAATGACTCGCGGCTTGCCGACCTGCAGCGCAATGTGCTCACCAAACTGCAGCGCACCGCGCCACACGTCACGATCAACTACGCGGAGACGAGCACGTCCAGCCTGCTCGGCGGCGCCAGCGGCGCCAGCTACGGGCAGGTCACCTACACCTACGGCGGCAAGCAAGGCGCCACTCGCGCCACGACGGCTCGCGAAGTCCTGCCCCTGATCGAAGCACTCGATGGTCAGAGCGTCGTACCCGACCCAGTGAAGCCGTACGCTGGCTATCCGCTGGTCACCAGCGCGGACGGAGCGGGCGTCTGGTTCTACGCGATCCTGCCGCTGCTCGCTCTGGCGGGTTGGTGGTACTTCCAGCAACCACCCGACGTCCCCGGCTCGGTGCGCGCTCCACGTGCGCAGCTCCGGAACCGCTGGCCCTGGCTCTCACCGCACGTCCCGGCGATGCGTAGAACGGCGATCGCCTTCGGCGCGGCCCTGGTCGCAATCCAGCTCGTGCCGTACGGTCGCGACCATACCAACGTGGGCCTCACTGCCGCCCCGCCCGCCGGCGCCGCCGCGGCGCAATGGTGTCCCACGAGCTTTGCGCCGGGTGCGGAGTCGTCGATGACGCTCGGCGCATTCCAACAGCAGATCGGCAGCATGCAATCGTCCGTGGATGGCGCGCTGGGCGCACTCTCGGTAGCGAACTACGGGTCGGTCGTCAGCCAGTACTCACAACTCGTGGCCGGTTATGCCGGCGTTCAGAGAGAGCTGGCCGAGCTGTACCCCATCCGCTGTCCGCGGCTCCTCGGCGATCGAATCACGAGCGACTCGGCCATCCTTGGCCCGCGCTTCGATCCAGACGCGGCCGCTCTCGCGCTCACCGCGCTGCGCGCCGGCGTCGCGGGCATCGGCGCCGACCTCGACCAGCGCATCAATCAAGCCAGCCCGAATGGACTCGTCGGCAACCAGGACGAGGCCGCGGCCGATGCGCCGACCGCCACCGGCGCACCCGGCTGGGACAGTCAAGCGACGCGAGACCTGGCCACACGCGCGTGCGCCGCGTGTCACAGCAACACGCCGGGCTGGTCGTGGTACACCAACATCGCGCCGCTGTCCTGGGCAGTCCAGCACCAGCTCGATGCCGGTCGGGGCGCGTTGAATCTTTCGGAATGGGACCTGCCGCAGCCGAACGCGAGCCTGGCGGCGGCCAGCGTCGAAAATGGCAGCATGCCGCCCGCGTGGGCAGGCGCCGTCGACTCGCGGATGCAGCTGACCGACGCCGAACGCGCGCAGCTGGTGAGCGGCTTGCAGTCGACCCTGCTGAGCCGCCCCTCGCCACCAGTATCGACCCAGAGCTCAACCAGCAACCTGACGGTGGTGCTCCTGCTCGCGCTTGGCAGCGTTCTGGCTGGGCTGGCGTACGCCTTTGCAGCCCGTCCGCGCCAGGCCACGCCCAGCGGTACCCTTTCAGCCCGGAGGAACGTGTAGCTCATGCGGCGTTTGTCTGCTTCGGCGACCCTGCCACTCCTCGTCGGTTTGGCGATGGTGCTCCTCCCGACGGTGGCCGGCGCTCAAAGCTCCACGGCAATCACCGAAGACTTCACCGAGGAGCACGTGGGCGCCGCGCCGACCTCATTCAGCACACCCAGCGGCTGGTGGTCGATGGGCACGGATGGCGTCGATACCAAGCCCGTGCTGTTCGAGGACGGGACGCGCTATTCCGCCGCGACGAACACCAACAGTTTGGCCGCCCAGGCGCAGGCTCAGGCGCAGGGTCAGAACCTCCACCAACTGGCGGATACTGCCTCCGGTCTGGCGTACTACCCGATCGCGATATTCAACAAAGTGCCCGACTTCACCCAGGGGACCATTCTGACCCGCTTTGCGATTGTGGGCGGCGACCTGGACACGGAAGCCGGCGTCGTTTTCGGCTATCAGCCCGACGGCGATTTCCTGGCGCTCCGACTGGACGCTGACGAAGGCCGGCTCGAGCTGTACCAGTTCACTCAGGGCCAGGCCAGCGCGCTGAACGTCGTGCAGAACGTGCCCGCGGACCTCGCGCGCTGGCACGACCTGCAGCTCACCGTCGCCCCGGGCGGCACGCACGTCACGGGCTCTCTGGACGGCCAGACATACCTGCAAGCCGATCTTGGCAGCCCGGTCTCAGGACAGGTGGGTGCGCTGGCAAAGACCGATTCGGTGGACGTCTTCGACAGCTTCACCGTCGATCCCAACGGCGAGTAATTCGCGAGCGGGCCGATGAGCATCGCCACCTCGGTCCAGACACGTGGGCCGACTCGCCAGAGCGCCGTCGCGGCGGCCGAGGAGCTGACGTGGCTCAGTCGTTACGTGATCCTGGCGATCGTGTGCGTCGGGGTGTTCATGAACACGCTCGACAGCGGCATCGTCGACGTGCTCAACCCGGTCTTCGTGGCCCAGTACCACCTGCAACTGTCTCAGGAGTACTGGATCGAGCTGGCATACGCGATTCCGCTCATCGGCATGTTGCTGCCCGCCGGCCACCTGGGCGACCGCTTCGGGCGCAAGACCGTCTTTCTCGGCGGCATGGTCCTGTTCGGCAGCGGATCGGGGCTGCTGACGCTCATGCCCACCTTTGAAACCATGTTTGCCGCGCGCGTGGTGCAGGGCGTCGGCGCCGCCTGCATCTCGGCCAATGGCGGCGTGCTGGCCGTCTCGGTCTTTCCATGGAAACAGCGGGGCCAGGTGCTCGGCATCATCGGCACCGCGGTCGCCCTCGGGCTGAAAATGGGCCCGCTGGCGGGCGGCGTGCTCGCCGACAACTTCGGCTGGCGCTCCGCGTTTCTGGTGAACGTGGTGCTGGGCATCATCTTCGTGCTGATTGGCACGGCGGTGCTGCCGGCGAGCAAGCGCATCACCGGCCGCAAATTCGACGTCTGGAGCCCGGCTTTCTTCATGGCCGCGGTCGCCTGTTTTCTGCTGCTGGTCAACCAGGGGCCGACATGGGGGTGGAGCGACGCGCGGTTCGTGTGGGTCACGCTCGGCTTTCTGGTGTCTGGCGCCGCGTTCGTCTGGGTCGCCACCCACGTCTCCGATCCGACGATCGACCTGTCGCTGTACCGAAGCCGCAACTTCACGGTCGCGGTGGTCGCCGCGTTCATCAGTTTCGTGGCTCTGACCCCGGTGAACCAGCTGATCCCGTTCTACATGGAAGACGTGCAGGGCCTGCACGTGAGTGAGACGGGCCTCATTTTCATCACCACCACGCTGGCGATCGCCCTCACCCAGCCGTTCAGCGGGCGTCTGGCCGACCGCATCGGCTCGCGGCCGGTAGCCTCGACCGGGCTGTTGATGCAGGGTTTTGGGCTGCTGGCCCTATGCCTGATCCCGCTCAACATGAATCCCGACTGGCTGGTGCCCGAGCTGGCGCTGGTCGGCTTCGGGGTGGGCCTGTTCCGGTCGCCGAACCACCGGGCGTTGTTCGGGTCGGTGCCAAAGGACAAGATGGGCCAGGCTGGCGGGTACCAGCATCTGCCGCGGCAACTGGGCGAGTCGATCGGTGAAACGGGGGTGGTGACGCTGTTCACGGCGGTCGTGCTGGCGAGCGCGTCGATGGCTGGGGTGCAGATGGCGGCGCCGGCGCCAACGCCCACGGCCGTGCCGACGCCAGCGCCGCAAGCCGGCGCGGGGCTCAAGCCAAACGTGGTGATCCAGCCATACGTACCCGCTGCGCGGTCCATCCCGCCCGCCATCGGCGCTGCCGCCGTGTCGCCGCCTGGCGCCGTGTCGCCGGCGTCTGGGTCACCCGTACCCGCCGCGACGACCGCCGCCGGCGCCTCGGTCGTGGACACCAACACCTCCGATGACCTCGCAAACATCGTCGACGTCCCCGACGACAGCTCCGACACCGGCAATTCCGGCGACCTGTCGCCGGCCGTCACCTCCCTGCCCGCCGGCGTGCAGCTCGACGGCTACCGCCTGATGTGGGGCCTGGCCGGCATCCTCGCGCTCGCCGGCGCCGGCCTGTCGTTCTTCGGCCGCGACGAGGCCGAAGCCGACTAGCGGTACTGCGTCACGCGGTCGAACTGCTTGACAAAGTCGTCGCTGAGGATCTCGGCGAGTCGCTCCTCCTCCATGGCGCGGTGCTCGCGCGCCTTGGCGGCCACCTGGCCCGCGATTTCGGCGGGGATCACCGTGATGCCGTTTTCGTCGCCATGCAGCAGGTCACCGGGTCGCACTTCCATGCCGTCGATGTTGACCGTGGCGCCCACGTCGTAGATGCTCGGCCGCCCGTGGGCCACCACCAGGCCGCGGCCGTAGTAGTGGAATCCGCGCAGCGCGTTGATTTCGCGAATGTCGCGCAGCCCGCCGTTGGTCACCAGGCCTACCGCGCCGACCCGCTTCATGGTCGTCGCCATCATCTCGCCCGCGTGACATGCCAGGTGCAGTCGCGACGGATCGCCGTCGTCGCCGATGACGACCACCACGGGCAGCGGCTGCATGGCGTGGATGGCCCGATACAGCTCGGTGTGTTCGCGGCGGTCCTTGTCCTCGGTCGTGCTGTCGCCCTTGCAGGTGACCGCGTAGCCGAGCATGAAGCCGGCGTCGGGCGTCAGGCAGCGCACGTTTGAGCCGCAGTAGCCGGCCACGCGCGGACGGATGCTGAAGTACTCGATAGCGTTGGCAATCGTCGGACTGTCGATAGCCCGAAGCTCGTCCAGTTGCTCGCTGGTGAGTTGCACGTTGGCGACCATGATTGCCCGACAGCTTACTCCGCGAGCGCGTACCTGATGGTGTGCGCGCTTTCGAGGGCGCGCAGGCGTCCCAGGCTCTCGAGAAAGCGCAACCGCGCGAGCACCAGGCTTAACTGGTAGCGGGTGGCGATCGGGCGCCGGTCGCGCAGCGCGCTCAGCGTCAGCAATTCGTAGGCGGTAGCCGGCCCGCCGCGCAGGTGAGCCTGGATCAAGTCGAGCTGGTGCTGGATCTCTGCCTGGATCTGGTCGAGGCGCTGACGCAGGTGATGGAACGGTCGGCCGTGACCGGGCAGGACCGTCTGGACGGTTTTCGACCTGAGCTTGTCGACGGAGGCCAGGTACTCGCCGAGGGGATTGTCGTGCTCGGCGTTGCGCACCGAAACCGGCGTGGGCGCGCGGCGCATGACGTGGTCGGTGGTGAACAACAGGCCGCGACTCGGCTCGTGCAGGCAGATCAGGCCCGGCGTGTGGCCAGGGCACCACACGACGTGCAGATCGAGGTTGCCCCAGCACAGCCGCTCGCCGTCCTCGAGAGCTCGGGTCGGCTTGGGCCATGCGAAGCTGCGCCAGGTGAAACCGCGCGGTCCGCCATCCGGCGGGAGGCCGTGACGGTGGAGGAAGGCGTCGTCGAAGGCCTGGTTGCCGCCCGCGGTGGTCTCGAGGTGATGCGCCAGCACCTGGCCGCCGCGGTCGAGGACGGCCTGGGCCGCGCCGACGTGATCGTTGTGGCCGTGGGTCACCAGCAGTCCACGCACGTCTCGGTCGAAGTCGTAGCCGATGGTCCTGATCCCGGCGCGCAACGTGGCCTGGGCCTGCTCCGAGCCCAGGCCGCCGTCGACGAGAAACAGCCCGTCGCGGCCGATACTGACGTACGAGTTGACAGGCGAGCCGTCTTGCAACGGCAGCGGAATCACGTACAGGTCATCAGCCAGGCGCTCGGGCTCGTACGAAAACTGCTTGCGGCCACTCACGGGTGCCTACAGCGTAGTGAATTCGAAGCCGAGACCACTCCCTCTCCCTCTGGGAGAGGTGGAGGGAATCTGCCACGGATCGTAGTCAACCTCCAGCGGCTCCTGGGCTGGCCTCTGCGCTTCGGGCACGTTTCGAAGGTTCACGCGAATCCGCGTCCACGTCTGCGAGCGGCCGCGCATCGAGTCCACCAGGACGTCGTTCGGCGCCAACAACGGCCACACCTCGGGATGCCGCGCGCGCCAGCGCTCCAGGCCCTCCATGGCCTCCTTCTGCGTTGGGGCGCGGGCGATTTCGATGAGCGGCGCGGTCGTGCGCCGCCGACCGGTCGGCCCCACGTCTTTGCCGGGCGCCGGCGGCGGCACCGCTCCAGGGCGAAACGCGCCGCGCGCGGGTGGCTCCTCGGCGCCTGCCTGCGCCTGCCGCTCGAAAAGCTCGAGCAGCGGCTCGAGCGAGCCGACCGCGGCGTCGATGCCGTCCCCGGGGTCGCCGAGCGCCGCGTACCGCGCCGGCACGCTGTCGATGGTGAACGACGCCGGCTCGCACGCGGCGACCTCGTCCCAGCGCAACGGCGCCGACACCCGCGCCTCCGCCGTCGGCCGCACCGAATACGCCGAGGCCATGGTGTGGTCCCTGGCGTTCTGGTTGTAGTCGACGAACACGCCGTGGCGCTCTTCCTTCCACCACTTGCTGGTCGCCAGCTCGGGCGCCCGCCGCTCGACTTCGCGCGCGAGCGCCAGCGCGGCGCGTCGGACCTCGGCAAACGTCCAGCGCCGCTCGATCCGACAGAACACGTGAAACCCGCGCGACCCGGAGGTCTTGGGCCAGCCGCGCAACCCGAAGTCCGTCAGCACGTCGCCAATGACCAGCGCGACCTCCCGCACCTGCGGCCAGGCCACGCCGCGCACGGGGTCCAGGTCCACGCGCAGCTCGTCCGGATGATCCAGGTCGTCGGCGCGCACCGGATGCGGGTTCAGGTCCATGCAGCCCAGGTTGACGACCCAGATCAGCTGGGCCGCGTCGCGTACGACGATCTCCGCCGCCGTGCGCCCGGACGGATAGCTCAGCTCGACCGTCTCGATCCACTCGGGGCGCGAGTCCGGTGCGCGCTTCTGGAAGAACGGCTCCGCCTCAGCGCCGTTGACGAATCGCTTCAGGGCCATCGGCCGCCCGTCGACGCCGCGGATGGCCCCGTCGGCCACGGCCAGGTAGTAGTTGACCAGGTCCAGCTTGGTGTGGCCCGTCCTGGGGAAGAACACCTTGTCTGGATTGCTGATCGCTACCTCGCGGCCTTCGATCTCCAGGGAAACGCTGCGTTTCGGCACGACACCCGACTTTGCGACACGCTACAAGGGATTGCTCCTCGCGTACCACGACCACTACCTTTGTACTGAGAAACCAATGAAGATCCTGGTCATTGACGTGGGCGGTTCGCACGTGAAGGTGCTGGTTACGGGCGAGTCGCTGCCCCGCCGCGTAGTCTCCGGTCCCCAGATGAGCGCGGCGGCGATGGTGGAGGGCGTCAAAAGCATCACGACCGATTGGGCATACGACGTCGTGTCGCTGGGTTACCCCGGCCAGGTGGTGCACAACCTGCCGGCCCACGACCCGGTCAATCTCGGGCATGGCTGGGCGGGCTTCGACTACCCCGCCGCGTTCGGCTGCCCCGTGCGCATCATCAACGACGCGGCGATGCAGGCGCTCGGCAGCTACAAGGGCGGACGGATGCTGTTCATGGGCGTCGGCACCGGGCTGGGGTCGGCCATGATCGTCGATGGCCAACTCGAACCGATGGAGCTCGGCCACCTGGTTTACAAGAGAAAACTCACCTACGAGGACTACGTCGGTGAGCGCGGCCTGCTGCGCCTGGGCAAAAAGGCGTGGCGGCGTGAGGTGTACGCGGTGATCGACGCGTTTCGCGCGGCGTTGATGCCCGACTACATCGTGCTGGGTGGCGGCAACGCCAAACTCATGAAGGAGCTGCCGCCCGACGTGCAGCTGGGCGACAACGCCAATGCCTTCATCGGCGGCTTTCGCATGTGGGACGACATGGCGCACGCGGCGGAAGGCACGCCGTACGCGGAGCGCAGCGAGATGGTGAAGCCAATCTCCGAGAAGCCCCTGAGCGGCGAGCCGCCGGCACAGCCCGATGGCCGCGGTAACTGAACTTCCCGCCTGGCGCGCCCTGGCCGCGCACCACGCCCGCCTGCGCGACGTCCACCTGCGCCAGCTGTTCGCCGACGAGCCGCAACGCGCCGAGCGCTTCTCGGTCGACGCCCTCGACCTTCACTTCGACTACTCCAAGCACCGCGTGACCAGCGAAACCATCACCCTCCTGCTGCAGCTGGCCCAGGAGTGCGGACTGCGCGAGCGCACCGAGGCCATGTTCACCGGCCAGCGCATCAATGTGACCGAGAACCGCGCGGTCCTGCACGTCGCTCTGCGCGCCCCCCGCGACACCACACTGTTCCTCGATGGTCACGACGTGGTTCCCGACGTCCACGCCGTCCTGGATCACATGGCCGAGTTCTCGAACCGCGTGCGGTCAGGCGCGTGGACGGGCTACTCTGGCCAACCGATCCGCAACGTGGTGAACATCGGTATCGGCGGCTCGGACCTGGGCCCGGTGATGGCCTACGAAGCCCTGCGGCCGTACTCGCGCCGCGACATGACGTTCCGCTTCGTGTCCAACGTCGACGGCACCGACTTCGCCGAAGCCACCCGCGACCTGGACCCGGCTCAAACGCTGTTCATCGTCTCCTCGAAGACGTTCACCACCCTCGAGACGATGACCAACGCCCACACCGCTCGCGACTGGCTGCTGCGTGCTTCGGGCAGTGAAGCCGCCGTCGAAAAACACTTCGTCGCGGTGTCGACGAATGCCGCCGAAGTGACCCGCTTCGGCATCAATACCGACAACATGTTCGAGTTCTGGGACTGGGTGGGCGGCCGCTATTCGATGGACTCGGCAATCGGCCTGTCGACAATGCTGGCGATCGGTCCCGACAACTTCGGCGACATGCTCAGCGGCTTCCATCAGATGGACGTGCACTTCCGCGGCGCGGCGTGGGAGTGCAACCTGCCGGTGCTCATGGGTCTGCTGGCGGTCTGGTACACGAACTTCTTTGGCGCGGAGACGGTCGCGGTCGTGCCCTACGACCAGTACCTCAAGCGCTTTCCGGCGTACCTGCAACAGCTCACGATGGAAAGCAACGGCAAGTCCGTCACGCTCGATGGCAAGCGTGTCACGAGCGACACCGGCCAGGTCTACTGGGGCGAACCAGGCACCAACGGTCAGCACTCCTTCTTTCAGCTGCTACACCAGGGCACGCGCCTGGTTCCGTGTGACTTCATCGCCTTTCGGCAGTCCCACAATCCCCTCGGCAACCACCAGGTCCTGTTGCTGGCGAGCGTGTTCGCGCAGGCCGAGGCGCTCGCGTTTGGCAAGACCGCCGAGCAGGTGAAAGCCGAGGGCACGCCAGACTGGCTGGTGCCGCATCGCACCTTCGAAGGCAACCGACCATCGACGCTGATCTTTGGCGAGCGGCTCACGCCCGAGACGCTGGGCAAGCTCGTGGCCCTGTACGAGCACAGCGTGTTCACCCAGGGAGTCATCTGGAATATCGATTCGTTCGACCAGTGGGGCGTCGAGCTCGGCAAGGAGCTGGCCGCGCGCATCGTGCCCGAGCTCGAGGGCGACGGCCCGCTACACCACGACAGCTCGACGAACGCGCTGATACAGAGGTTCAGGGCAGCCAGAAGTCAGTAAAGGCCGTCACGCGGGCACGCGCTCTCGGGCGGCCTCCTGAATCACCTGCGTCGCCACCGGATAGACCGGGTCCTCGCTGGTGATCATCTCCAGCACCGCGGGCTGGCCACTGCGCGTCGCGGCGATCGCGCGCTCCATCGCGCCGCGCACGTCCTCCGCCCGCTCGACCCGCTCCGCGCGCGCTCCCAGACCTTCCGCGACGCGCGCGTAGTTGCCGGACAATCGGTTGCTGCGGAACTGTTCGCTGGCGCTCGGCATGTGGTGCCCGTAGCCGCCCATCACCGAGTTGTTCAGAATGACGGTCATGATCGGCAGTCGCTCGCGAACGGCCGTCTCGACCTCCATGCCGACGGTGCCAAACGCCAGGTCGCCCATCACGTTGACCACCGTCTTGTCGGGAAATGCCAGCTTGGCCCCGAGGGCGATGCCCAGCCCGGTCCCGAGCTGGGTCGACTTGCCCCAGCCGATATAGCCGCGCGGCGTGGTCGCCTCGTAGGTCGTCAGCGTCTGATCACGCGGATTGCCCGAGTCGTGGGTGACCACCGACGCCGACTTGTCCAGCACGCGGTTCAGCTCGGCGATGACGCGGTACGGGTTGATGGGCGCCTCGGCTGACTCCAGTCGAGACTGCCATTCGCGCATCGTGGCGTCCCGCGCCTGCTGGATTTCCGCCGCGACCGCGCCATTGCGCGACGAGCCGCCACCCTGACGCCGCACCTCTTCGACGAGCTGGCGCAGCACGAGTCGGGCATCGCCGACGACCGCCTGGTCGACCAGGTAATCGCGGTCGATGTCGCGACCGTCCACGGTGACCTGGACCATCTTCTTGCCCGCCGGAATGGGCGACGAGAACCCGCCCCGCGCGAAGCTGCAGCCGACGCCAAACACCAGGTCCGACCTGACCAGGAACTGGGCCGCCGCGCGCGTGATCGTGTGACCGCCGGTGCCGAGTGACAGCGGGTGGTTTTCGGGAAACACGCTCTTGGCGGCCATGGTCGTCATGACTGGCACGGACAGCAGCTCGGCCAACTCGCGCAGCTCGTCCCACGCCTGCGCCCACAGCACGCCGTGTCCGACGTGCAGTACGGGTCGCTGCGCGTCCATCAGCATGCGCGCCGCCGCCGCCACGTCGTCCGGGTCGCCCGCGGACCGGTAGCCGCGAGCCGGCGAGTACGAGAATGTCGCGTCGTCAACCTGGCCACCCGAGACGTCCGCCGGCAGCTCGAGCAGGACCGGCCCGGGCTTGCCGTTGCGCAACTGGGCGAAAGCGCGGCGCGAAAGCTCGGCCATGCGTTCGGGCATGTTGATGCGGCCGGCCCACTTGGTGACGTTGCGGTAGACGGGCAGCGGATCGAAATTCGGCGGCTCACCCGTGCGCCGCTGGTCGCCGCCGCCCGGAATCATGAGCAGCGGCACGCCGTCCGAGTACGCCTGCGCGAAGGCCCCGAACGCGTTTTCGATGCCGGGTCCGGCCTGGACGACGATGACGGTCGGCTTCTGCGCGTTGTTCGCGCGAGCGTACCCGTCGGCCATATTGATCAGCGTTTTCTCACCACGCGCGATCATCGGCCGGATGCCAACCTTCGCGGCGGCGTCGATCAAGGCGTGGTTCGGATACGCGAACAGCACCTCGACACCTTCGAGTTTCAGAATCCGCGCCAGTGCGTCCGCGCCTCGCATCGTTCGTGACCTCCTCAGGCTGTGTGGAGCCAGCATACGCCGGCCGCGCCGTCTGCCCACTGCGGTAATCTAGCGGCCGTTGAAGCGTATCGATCTCGTCAAGATTTCGACCCTCGTGGCGGTCAGTCTCGTGGTCCTGGTGGTCGCCGGCTACATCGGCTTCGAGGCGTCCAGCTGGAATCGCGTGAAACCCGGCGTGACTGCCCTCGACGTCAACGTGGGCGGCCTCACTCTGGACCAGGCGCAGGCCCAGCTCGCGCCGCGGGCCCTGGCGATCCTCGACCAGCCAGTCCAGGTTCAGCTGGATCAATCCACCTGGACGACCAGCGCGCGCCAGCTCGGCGTGCGCCTGGACCCGGACGACCTGGCGGCTGCCGCGTACGCGATCGGTCGCAATGGCGCGCCCCTGGGCCAGCTTCAGGCGCAGGTCACCGCGCTGCGGACCGGCGTCGCCGTCCCGGTCATTGGCCAGGCTGACGGGTCCGAGGTCGACGCCCTGGTCCAGCAAATCGCCCAGCAGGTCGATCGGCCGGCCCGTTCCGCCCAGTTGTCGATCGCCGACGACGGGAGCCTGACGTTCGTCACTTCCGAGCCCGGCGTGCGGCTGGATCGGGCCGCATCGCGAGCCGCGATCGCCCAGGCGCTGACCAACGGCGATCCGCGCGTCACGCTGACGGCGAGCTCCGTCGAGCCCGACGTGTCGACCGACCAGGTCACCGCGGCCCACGATCAGCTCCAGCGCATCCTGTCCGAGCCCGTTCAGCTGACCGCCGCCGATTACTCGCGGACGCTCAACGCCGCCGACATCCTTCCGCTGGTGTCTCTGACGAACGGGACGCCCGGTCAGCCCGCGAGCGTCAGTCTGAATACCGACGCGCTCCAACCCCTGCTCGACGACGCGGCCAAATCCGTCAATCAACCCGCCAGCAATGCCCGCTTTGCCTGGGACGGGGCGCATCTCAGCGTGCTGCGCGAGAGCCAGCAAGGCCGCGCCCTCGACCAGGACAGCGCGCGCAACGTCCTGAGCACGCGGCTGCTCGCCGGAGCGCATGCCATCGACCTGCCGGTGACTACGACCGCGCCGGCGGTCAACTCGGCGGACGCAGCCCAGCTGGGCATCCACGAGCTCGTCGAGTCGAGCAGCACGTCGTTCGCCGGCTCGGTGCCCGAGAAGGCCTACAACATCAAACTGGCCGCTCAGCGCCTGAACGGGGTGGTCGTCCCGCCCGGGGGCACGTTCTCGTTCAACGACGAGGTCGGCCCGACCACACTGGAAGCCGGCTTCCAGTGGGGCTTCGGCCTGACGACCGGCTCGAACGGCACGGCGCACACCGTGCCGAGCGTGGCCGGCGGCATCTGTCAGGTGGCCACCACGCTGTTTCAACCCGTGTTCTGGGCCGGGTATCAGGTCGAGGAACGCTACCCGCACCTCTACTGGATCCCCGCGTACACCTCGCGGAACGTCGTCGGACTGGATACGACCGTGGACGCGGACTCCGGGCTCGACTTCAAATGGATCAACCCGACCAGGGACTACATCCTGATTCAGTCCTCGACGACCGCCGACAAGGTGACGTTCTCGCTCTACGGCACCAAGCCGAATTGGAAGGTCCAGGTTGACCCGCCCCAGATCACCAATCGCATCGCGCCCAGCACCACGCCAGACGTCGAGCCAGAACCGGACCTGCCCTGGGGCCGTATCGTGCCCGTCGAGACCGCGCGTGACGGTTTTCAGGTGATCATCACCCGCCACGTCATCCCGTCGGACGGCTCGCCCGAGCGCGATCTGCCGCTCAAGAGCATTTACCAGCCCGGGCGGAATGTGACGCTGGTCGGCTCGGGGAATGCTCCCAACCCCAGCGTGGTCAGCAGTGCGGTCAATCGCGTCCTGGCCGGCATGCAGCCCGCGTCCGCGCCGGTCGCCTCCGCACCGGCGCCTGCACCGGCCACGGCGCCTGCCGCCGTCGCGCCCGCGCCGGCTCCGGCTGCCCCGAGCAGCTTCACGACCGCCAACGGTCAGCGCACGCTGGCGCAGATCCGTGACGAATTGCGCAACGCGGGTTGGGGTGGCGGCTCAGACCAGGACGCCGTCGCCACGTATCGCCACCTGGCCGACGCCGCTACCGGTCACTGAGGCGGGGGAATCTGCAGCCTGGTCCCGGCGACGAGCGCGTCCGGGTTCGGCCCGATCGTGTCCCGATTGGCCTGGTAGATTCGCTGCCACTGCTCCGCGTCGCCGTACTCGTCCAGGGCAATGCTGCGCAGCGTGTCGCCCGGTTGGACGACGTACTCGCTTGCCCCGACCTGGGCTGAGGCGGTCGCGCTCGCGACGACGCTCGACGGCGCTGCCGACGGCGACGCGACGGCACTGGCCGCGGCGCCAGGGGCTGGCGTGGGCACGACGATCGCCGGGCGACCGTTGGCGCCGTTCTGTGAAGCCAGCGGTCCGCCCTGGCGACTACCGAGTGACAGGCCAATGGCAACACCGACAATCGCCACGACGACCACGACGATCGCCGCCAGGAGCCAGAAGCGACTCCTGCCCGCCGCGGGTTGCCCCGGTGACGCCCCGTTGGCCACATCCGAGTCTAGTGGACTGACCAGGGAAGGCATGTACGTTGCCGTGTCACGCGCATGCCACACAGCGCGACACATCAGATTCGTTGTCGCCCACAGGGGTCCCCCACGCCAATGTTCGTCGACACCTCTTGTGACGACCCACTGGGGGGAACAGTTTCATCGCCGCTGGCGGGTGGCGTGACCGACGTAGTCCTCTGGGGAGCAGTCGATCGTCCCCGACTCCCCGTCGCCCCGTATGGGTCCCCTCTGGGGAAAATCGTTTTTTACAGCCTTGGCTGCACCAGCACCGACACGAGGTCGCCCGGGTGCCGCAGACGCACGAACGCCTCGGGACCCTCCGCCAGGGACACGCGCTCGGTAATCAGCGGCTCTACGTCCACCTTGCCCGTGGCGATCAGCTCCAGCGATTGCGCGTAGTCACGATTGCCAAACGCGCACGCGCCCACCATGTGGTGGCCTCGGTTGACCACCAGGTGCGCGTCCACGAGAACCGGCTCCCGCGGCATCGCAACCAGCACGATGGTCCCGGCGCCGCGCACCGCGCGACCCAGCACCATCAGCGCCTGCGCGTCCGCCGAGCACTCGTAGGCTTGCGCCACCTCGATGCCGTGCTCGGCAACGTACGCGGCCACGTCCGTCTCCCGACTATCAAGGACCACGTCGGCTCCAACCTTGCCAGCCGCGACCCTGCGGCCAACCGAGGAGCGTCCCACCGCGATGATGTTGCCCGCTCCCAGCGCGCGCAGCCCCTGGATCACGTGCAACCCGATCGGTCCCACCCCGAAGACGATGGCGTTGAGGCCAGCCGGCGAGCCCGCCTCACGAATCGCGCGCAGCCCGACTGCCAGCGGCTCGACACAGGCGCCGTGCTCCAGCGGCGTACCCTCCGGCAGCGCAAACAACTGTGAGTGGTGCGCCGCGACGTACTCGGCGAAGCCGCCCGGCGCTCCCAGCCCCAGGTTCGGCCGATTTGTGCAGCGGATGAGCATCTCGCGCTGGCACCACTCGCACTCCCCGCACCCTCCGAGTGGATTCACCGCCACCGTCTGGCCCGTGCGCCAGCCGCTGACCTCGCGACCCACCTCGACGACGGTGCCCGAAAACTCGTGTCCAGGAATGCCGTAACTGCGACCGGTGTTGGCCTCCGCCGAATGGACATCCGAGCCGCAAATCCCGCAGGAATGCACGGCGACCACCACATCCCGCGGACCTGCCACTGGATCTGGTTGTTCGGCAACCTGGACTCCGCCTGGAACGCGGACCAGCGCCTTCACCGGATGGATTGGACCACCAGCGCCGCCGGTAGCTCCAGGAAGCGTTTGACCGATTGCAGGAAGCGCGCGGCCGGCGCACCGTCGACCGCCTGGTGATCGAACGACAGATTCAGGTACATCGCCTGGCGCTCCACCACCGTGGAATTCTGCAGCGTCAGCTTGTTGAAGACGCGCCCGATGCCCAGAATCGCCACCTGAGGCGGATTCAGGATCGGTGTGAAGAAGTCCACGCCCAGCGGACCGAGCGACGTGACCGTGAACGTGCCACCCCGCAGTTCATCGGCGTGCGCCGCGTTGCTGCGCGCCCGTGCGGCCGCTTGGCGAGTCCGGGTCGCCAGCGTGAGCAGGTCGAGGAGATGCGCGTCCTTTATGACTGGCACGATCAGGCCCTCATCCGCGTCCACGGCGATACCGACGTGGATCTCCGGGTGGACCTCGAGGCGGGCGCCTTCGAGCGTGGCATTCAGCGCCGGGTGCTCCTGCAGCGCCAGTACGGCGGCGCGCACCACCAGGTCGGTTATCGTCGGGCGGCGGTCCTCTGCCGCCAGCTGCTTCAGTTGCTCGCGCAAGCGCAGCGCTTCGGTCATGTCGACTTCCATCGACACGGTCAACTGGGCCGTTTGCGCCAGGCTGGCGCGCATCCGATCGGCGATTACCTTGCGCCGGCCGCCGATTGGCGCCGCGCGGTCCGGCCGAGCGTGGGCCAGGACGTCCGCTTCGCGCAGTCGCCGGCCGTCGGCGATGCGGCGCAGGTCGATGCCCAGCTTGCGCGCCAGCGCCCGCGCCGCCGGCGTGGCGCGCACCTCGAACTCTCCCATCGCCGACGCCTCGACGGCGACTCGCTCCCGCGGCGCGACCGCGGTATCCGCACCGACTCCGATCAGTCGCCCGACGACCGCGCCCACCGGCACGGTCTCGCCCTCGGCTACCACCCGCTCGAGCGTGCCGCTCTCGGGCGCATCCACCGTCAGGTTTACCTTATCCGTCTCGATCTGATACAGCGGCTCGCCCTCGCGGACCTGCGCGCCGTCGGCCTGGAACCACGCCGTGACCGTGCCTTCAGTCATCACGTCGCCCAGCAGCGGGAGGGTCAGATCCATCCGCGGCGACTCACTCCCGCAAACACGCCAGCGCCGCCGAGACGACCCGCGCCGCGTCCGGCACGTACGCGGCTTCCAGCACGCCGCTGAATGGCACCGGGGTGCGCGCGCCGGTGACGGTCTTCACCGGTCCGTCCAGGTAATCGATCCCACGATCGGCCACCAGCGCCGCGACCGACGCCGCGACGCCGCAATCGGGCCAGTCCTCGTCGACCACCACCAGGTGTTTGGTCCGTCGCACGGACTCCAACAAGCACTCCTCGTCGATCGGCGCCAGGCTCAGCAGGTCGATGACCTCGGCATCCACGCCCCGCCGCTCCAGCTCTGCGGCCGCCTCGCGGCAGACATTCGTCATGTTCGAGATGCCGACGAGCGTCACGTCACGACCGCCGCGCACCGTGCGCGCCTTGCCGATCGGCAGCGTATACGCCTCCTCCGGCACCTCCATTCGAGTTGGGCCGACCTTGCGGTGACTGAAGTACACCACCAGGTTGTCGTCGCGGATGGCGGCGGTCAGCAGGCCTTTGGCGGTATACGCGTCCGACGGCGCGACGCACTTCAATCCAGGAATGCGCGCAAAGATGGCGTACATGCTGCCGGAATGCTGGGCTGCCGCCCCACCCCCATTCAGGGGATTGGTGGCGGTAGCGCCAATCGCGGTTTTGAGCACCATCGGCACCTGCACCTGACCGCCCAGCATGTAGCGCAAGAACGCGCCCTCATTCATGACCGAATCCAGCGCCACGCCGACGAAATTCACGAACATCAATTCCGCGATGGGCCGCAATCCGGTGATCGCCGCGCCCACCGCGGCGCCAATGAAACTCATTTCACAGATGGGAGTGTCGATGATGCGCTCCGGACCGAATTGCTGTATCAAGCCCTTCGTCGCGCCCATCGGACCGCCCCACGCGTCGACGAAACCCAGGTGCGCACGACCGGCGGCTCCGGCGATGTCCTCGCCGAGCATGATGACGCTCGGATCGCGCTCCATTTCCTGACGAATCGCTTCGTTCTCCGCCCGGCTGGCGAGCAGCTCGCGGGCCATCAGCGTGCGTCCTCCGCGTACACCTCGGTGGTCAACTCCGAGACCTCCGGCAGCGGACTGGACTCGGCAAACTCCACGGCGTCCGCGATCGACTGCTCCACCTCTCGAGTTGTCGTTCGCAGCTCCGCTTCGGACAACAGACCTCGCTCCGACACCGCGCGCTCGAAGCGCTCGATGCAGTCGCGACTGCGATAAAAGGCCTCCTCGTCCTGGGTGCGGTAGCGGAGTGGATCGTCACCCAGAAAGTGCCCGTAGTACCGATAGGTCTTGCACTCCAGGAACGTGGGTCCTTCGCCGGAGCGGGCGCGCTCCACGGCTTCGCCCATTCGCTCGTACACGGCGAAGACGTCCTGACCGTCGACCACGAAAGCCGGCACCTCGAACGCCGCGGCGCGTCGCGAAAGGTCGCGCGTGCTGAGCGCGTATTCGGCGGAGGTGGACTCGGCGTAGCCGTTGTTTTCGCACACGAAAATCAGCGGCAGCTTCCAGATTGCGGCCATGTTCAGACATTCGTATATCGGACCCTGGCCCATGGCGCCATCGCCGAAAAATGTCGCCGCCACCTGCCGCGTGCCACGCGTCCTGGCCGAAAGCGCGGCTCCGAGCGCGATCGGCGCGCCGGCTCCGACAATGCCGGTCGCTCCCAGCATGCCGACGGAGGTGTCGGCAATGTGCATGGAGCCACCTTTGCCGTGGTTGGTTCCGGTCGTGCGGCCGTACAGCTCCGCCATCATCCGCCCCACGTCGACGCCCTTTGCAATCGCGTGCCCGTGCCCACGGTGCGTGCTGGCCACGTAGTCATCGGAGTTCAGCCGCGCGCACACCCCCGTCGCCACCGCTTCCTGGCCCACGTACAGGTGCAGGCTGCCCTGGAGTCGGCCCGAGGTGCGCAGCGCGTCGACCTTCTCTTCGAAGGCACGGATCAAGCGCAGCGTGTGGTACAGCCGCCGCAACAGCGCCGAATCGTCGGGTACCTGCGCCGTCGTCGGCGCGTCTGAAGATATGGCGACCATCGTGCCTCGCGGCCTCCTGCTGGCGCGATGGTACCGCCCTATATCCTGTTCCGGCGTATGCCAGACATCGCCGACAATGTCCGCGCGTTTCTCGAAGAGACGCGCTTCGCGGTCATCGGCAGCACCAATCGCGACGGCTCGCCCCATCTCACGGCGCTGTGGTACGCGCTGCGCGGCGACACCATCATGATGAACACGCGCTCCGACTCGAAGAAGGTGCGCAACCTGAAGCGCGATGCCCGCGCTTCGGTGTGTGTGGTGGACATCGGCCAGGCGCGCCACGTCACGCTCGAAGGCGCGGTGACTTTCGACGACGCGCACGTCACGGAGGACCTGACCACGCTTGCCAGCCGCTACGCGGGCGCTGACGCGGGACCAGGCATTGCCGCGAACATCGCGAAGACGCCGCACGTCAGCGTGATCCTGCACATCGAGCGGGTCAAAACTTTCGGGAAGGTGTGAGTGTCAGACGCGATTCCCCAGTGGGGACCCATAGGCGAGAGTGTGACAGCCCGTCAGTGGCAACCGTCCCTGGACAGAGCCCGTTCCCGAAGGGCTCCACCGTAGGTGGAAACCGTTGATCCTGAGGGTGTGAGGGCCCATCAGTGGTGACTGTCCGTGTACGAGAGCCCGTTCCCGAAGGGCTCCACCGTAGGTGGAAATCGTTGATCCTGAGGGTGTGAGGGCCCATCAGTGGTGACTGTCCGTGTACGAGAGCCCGTTCCCGAAGGGCTCCACCGTAGGTGGAAATGCTTGACACTGAGGGTGTGACGACGCGCCAGCGCAAAACCACGGAGGTAGCAGCAGTGAATCCCGCGTATCGCGCCGACCAGGTCGGCAGCTTCCTCAGACCTCAGGCCGTCAAGGACGCCCACGCCGCGTACCTCCAGGGCCAGCTGCCGCTGGACGAGCTGCGCGCCATCGAGGACCGCGCCATCCTGGAAGTCCTCGAGCTTCAGCAGCAGGTTGGCGTGGACGTCTTCACCGATGGCGAGTTTCGCCGCGGCGGCTGGTCCGGCGATTTCGCCGACGCCGTCGACGGCTTTGTCTCGGGCGCGCCCGCCGTGACGGTGTTCAACACCGCGCGCGGCAACAACCCCGCGCAACAATCAGGTGGACCCACGCGCCGCATTATCGGCGCGAAGCTGCGTCAGAAGCAGCGGCTGACCGAGCACGAGGCGAGCTTCTTGCTGGCCCACGCGCCGGGCGCCTGCAAAATGACCATGCCTGCCGCTTCATACGTCCTGGCGCGCGGCTATCGCCCGGACGTGACCGACCCCGTGTACGGCAGCCGCGCCGCGGCGCTGCAGGACGTGGCGAGCATCGTTGGCTCAGAAATCGCTGCTCTTGTAAAGCAGGGCGTCGCGTACGTTCAGCTCGACAACCCGCACTATCCCGACTACGTGGTCGAAGAGCGCAACGCCCAGTGGCGCGCGGTCGGCGTCGACCCGGCCAGGGCGCTCGCCGAAGACATCGCCGCCGACAACGTGTCGCTGGACCAGGCCAGAAGCGACGGCGTGGTGCTGGCCATGCACCTGTGCCGTGGCAACGGCGGCCGCGGCCCGGACCAGCCCGCCGGCTGGCACACGACCGGCGGGTACGACGCCATTGCCGAACAGGTCTTCGGCGGCCTGCACGTCGATCGCTTCCTGCTCGAGTACGACAGCGAGCGCGCCGGCGGCTTCGAGCCCCTCCGTTTCGTGCCACGTGGCAAGACGGTGGTCCTGGGCCTGGTGACCACCAAATCCGGCGAGCTGGAGTCCGAGGAGGTCCTGCTGCGGCGCATCGACGAAGCCTCCCGATTCATCCCCGTAGAAAACCTGGCGCTGAGCCCGCAGTGCGGCTTCGCCTCGACGATGGCCGGCAATCCACTCACGGTAGACGAAGAGAAGCGCAAGTTAGAGCTGGTGGTCAGCACCGCCCGAAAAGTCTGGGGATGACGCAAACTCCCTCTCCCTCTGGGAGAGGGCGGGGGTGAGGGCTACGTACGAGCCCAGAAGTAGTGTTGCTCTTTAGGTGGCCCTCACCCGCGCTGGCGCGCGACCTCTCCCAGAGGGAGAGGTGTCTAGGCTGAGAGGGAGAGGTGGCTAGCCCCGCGAGGCGCTAACCTCGCAGGTATGGCGAACGTGGTTCTGGGTATCGGGCACTCCCATACCCCACAGATCAGCGTCGATCCCGAAGAGTGGCCGAACCTCGGCAAGACCGAGCAACCCAGCCCGCACATTCCAGCCAACCTGGACGATCAGCTCCAGCTCGAGTGCTTCCGCGAAAAGCACGCCCGCGTCCAGGGCGCCATCAAACAGCTCAGCCAGCTGATCCAGTCCACCCCGGTGGACGCCATCGTCATCTTCGGCGATGACCAGCACGAGCAGTTCAACGACGACAACATGCCCAGCGTCGCCATCTACCACGGCGAAAGCGTCGAGGTCCACCCGCGGCGCGCCCGTCCGCCAGGCAGCAATTTCCCCACCATCCACCTGGAACAAACGGCCAGCGAGTACCCCAACGCCGCCGGGCTGGCCACCCACCTGATCAACAGCCTGACCGAGCAAGAGTTCGACGTCACCCGCACCAATCACCTGAAGGCGGAGCGCGGCATCGGCCACGCCTTCAGCTTCCTCTACCAGCGACTGTGGCCCGCGTGCGACGTGCCGATCGTGCCGATCATGGTCAACACGTACTACCCGCCCAATCAGCCGACGCCGAAGCGCTGCCACGACCTCGGCAAGGCGGTCAGGGCTGGCCTCGAGTCGTGGTCAGGCGGTCAGCGCGTCGCGGTGCTGGCCTCGGGGGGCCTGAGCCACATCGTTATCGACGAGCCGCTCGACCAGCAGGTGCTGGATGCACTCAAAGCCAAAGACACGAAAGCGCTGCACGGCCTGCCGCGCGAGCTGCTCAAGGGCGGCACGTCCGAGATCCTGAACTGGGTCGCCCTGGACGGCGCCGTCGGCTCACTGCCGATGACCTTGATCGACTACATCCCCGGCTACCGCAGCCGCCCGAGCACCGGCTGCGCGATGGCCTTCGCCTACTGGAACTGACCAGGCACCCCCTCTCCCTCTGGGACAGGCGCCCCCCTCTCCCTATGGGAGAGGGTCGGGGTGAGGGACAGGCGCCCCCTCACCCGCGCTGGCGCGCGACCTCTCCCACGGGGAGAGGTGATTCTTGTGCGCTCCGCCGCGCCTGTACCGTACTCGGCCGATCCTGCACCTGGAACGCAAAGAACACCGCGCTCGCGGCCATGATCAGCAGCACCGCGACCGCGTCGTGGAAGGCGGCGAGCCCCTCTTCGGGCGGCACCCCCGCCAGACCGCCCGCCGCGGCGTTGGTGCTCGGCAGTTGCGAGATCAGCACCGTCGCCGCCACCGCGACACCCACGGCCACCGCGATCTGACGTGAGGTGCTCCACAGCGAAGACGCCCGACCCGTCTTCTCACGCGACACGTCCGAGAACAGCGCCGTCTGCATCGAGACCATGTTGAAGGCGATGAAGCACCCGCGCAGGAACATGATCAGCCGCACCCACCACAGGTTGGTGTCCAGACCAACCAGCAGGAACAGCGCGGTCATCGCCAGGATGCCACCAGTACCGATGAGCAGGTTCAGTCGCGCGCCGAGACGGTGGTACAGGCGACTGGTGAACTGGACCATCAGGATCTGACCCACCGGCTGCGGGAACGTGGTCAGGCCCGACTCGAAGGCGCTCAGGCCGCGCAATTGCTGCAGGAACAGCGGCAGGACGAACAGCATCCCGAACTGGGTGCCCATGAACATGAAGCCGGTCAGGTTGGCGGTGCGGAACAACCGCGACCGGTACAGCCGCAGGTCCAGCATTGGCGCCATGATGCGGGTTTCCACCAGGACCAACAGCACGAAGCAGATTGCGCCGCCAAGGCCCGTGACCAGGACCAGCGGCGACGTCCAGCCGGATTCGGGACCCTGCGACAGCGCGAACAGCACGCCCGCGGTGCCGCAACCTGACAAGACGAAGCCGGCCGGGTCGAACCTGCCCGCGCCGGGTTCGCGGTGCTCCCTGAGCACCAGCCACGAGAACATGAACGAGGCAACCCCCACCGGCACGTTCACGTAGAAGATCCAGCGCCAGCTGACCGCGTCCACCAGGAAGCCGCCGAACAGCGGCCCGAGCATCGGCGCCAGCATTGTCGGGATCGACAGAATCGCCGACGCCCGCGCGCGCTCGGCAGGTGTGAACGCGCGATACAGCATCGCCGTGCCCACCGGCGTGAGCATGCCGCCGCCGACACCCTGCAGGATGCGGAAGAACACCAGCGACTCGATGCTCCAGGCGCGTCCGCACAGGGTGGACCCGAGCGTGAACATCGCCGTCGCGAACAGGAACGTCTTCTTGGTGCCGAACCGGTCGCCGATCCAGCCCGAGGCGGGGATCCAGACCGCCAGACTCAGGACATAGCCGGTGACGACCCATTCCAGGGTGGCCGTGTCGGCGTGGAACTCCTCGGCGAGCTTGGGCAGCGCGACGTTGACGATCGTCGTGTCCAGGATGTCCATGAACAGCCCGAACACGAAGGTGCTCGCGACGAGGTACTTGTAATCGATCCGGGCGAAAGGTGAGGCCAGCCAGAGGCGCATCGGTTTACCGATACACCATAGCCGCCAGCGCCCGCGCACTGCGCTCCCTCTCCCTCTGGGAGAGGGCAGGGGTGAGGGTTACCATTCGGGCCAGTACGTAGCCCTCACCCGCGCTCCGCGCGACCTCTCCCAGAGGGAGAGGTGATGGACCTTACTCTTGGTCGATCGCCCCCACGAGCTCCAGAATGCGCGCTGGCGGCAGGTACTGTTCGGTAATTCGCACTCCTGATTGCGACAGCGCGTCCTCGATCGCCGAGTTCACCGCCGGTGGCGCGGCAATGGCGCCGCCCTCGCCCACGCCGCGGAACGGGATCTCGTCTCCATTCGGGATCTCGAGGTGCTCGATCTCGATCGGCGGCACTTCCACCGACGTCGGCAGCAGGTAGTCCATGAACGTGGCCGCCATGAACTGGCCGTCGTCGCCATAGGTGGAGCGTTCGAGCAGCACCGCGCCGATGCCCTGGGCAATGCCGCCTCGGATCTGGCCGTCGACTATGGCCGGGTTGATCAGGTCGCCGCAGTCCTCGGCCACGACGTAGCGCTTGATCTCCGCCTGACCGGTCTCCGGGTCCACCTCGACCACGCACGCGTGCGTCGCGTACGCCCAGCCGCCGCCGTTGCCGCCGTCGTACATGGACGTCTCTTCGACGCCCATCTCGTCGCCCCTGGGCAGCATGTGCGGCGCCATGTAGGCCACTGTCGCCACGCCGCCAAGCGGCACGAGCTTGTCAGGCGCGCCTTTGACGCGCACCAGCCCGTCGACGATCTCCAGGTCGTCGGCGCTCACTTCCAGCATGCCGGCCGCGATGCGCAGCACTTTGGCCTTGACGCGCCGCGCGGCGAAGCGGGTTGCCCCGACCGCCACACTCGAACCCCGGCTGCCGCCCGTGCCAATCAAACTGAAGGGCGACGAGCCGGTATCGCCATGCACGACGCGCACCGATTCGAGCGGCACGCCAATCTCGTCCGCGGTGACCTGCGCCAGTGTGGTCTCGTGGCTCTGACCGTGCGGCGCCTGGGCGGTGAACACCGTCACGTGCCCGTCGATCTCGAGCCGCACGCGGGCCTGTTCCGGAATTGCCGAGGGCATGCCGAGCGACGGGAAGAAGTTGGCCGGCCCTGGCGCGAACTCCATCAGGTTGATCACGCCGATCCCCAGCCATCGCCCTTCGCTTCGCGCGCGCTGCTGCTCCACGCGAAAGTCGGCGTAACCGATGCGCTCGAGCGCGCGGTCCATCGTCTGCCGCTGGGTCATCTGGGTGATGTCCGGGCCGGTCACCATCGACGTCGGCAGGTCGCTGGCCTCCAGCAGGTTGCGCCGCCGGACCTCCACGGGGTCCAGGCCGAGATCACGCGCGATGATGTCCAGCACGCGTTCGCGCACCCAGGTCTCGACCGCCCACGGGCCGCGGTACGGGACGTAGCTCGCTTTGTTGCTGAAGACAGTCCGCAGTCGGAACCCCATCGCCTTGAGGCGGTACGCGGCTGGCAGCAGCGTGCGCGCCATGAAGCCGAACGTGTTGGTCGTGTTGGGCGGCGTGGGGTACGCGCCCTGGTTCATGACCAGGTCGATGCGCAGGCCGAGCAGCGTGCCGTCGTTCTTGACCGCGGCCTCGACGTTGACGTCGTCTTCACGTGCCTGACCGGAGGCGGTCAGGTTCTCGCGACGATCCTCGACCCACTTCACCGGGCGACCGAGGATCTTGCTGGCCGCCAGAATGGCCAGGTCTTCGCGGTACACCTGGGCTTTGCTGCCAAACGCCCCGCCGATGTCCTGAGCGTTGACGATCCGCAACTGGTGCACCGGTACACGCACGGCGTGCGACAGCACCATGCGGAAGACCTGCGGCGCCTGGTTGGCGGTGTGGTAGGTGAGGTGGCCGGTGCCCGGGTCGAAATCGGCCACGCCACCGCGGCCTTCCATCGGCACGTGGGCGTAGCGGTGCTGGTGAAACGTGTGCTTGATGACGCGGTCGGCCTGCGCAAAGACGCCGTCCACGTCGCCAAACGTCTGCGGAAAGTCGAAGGCGACGTTGTCGCCCAGGTCGTCGAAGATCGGTGGACCGCTCGGGTCCAGGGCCTGGGCAATCGTCGACACCGCCGGCAGGGGCTCGTAGTCGACCTCGACCAGGTCGCAGCCGTCTTCGGCCAGGTAACGACTCTCCGCGACGACGACGGCCACGACGTCGCCGACCAGCCGCACCTTGTCTCGAGTCAGTCCATAGATCGGCGGCGATTTGTGGCCTGGCATCGGCTGATTGCCGATGGGGTCGGTGACCGCCTCGATGTCTTCCGCGGTGAAGACCGCGACCACGCCTGGTAGAGCCCTGGCGGCCGAGGTGTCGATCTTCCCGATTCGGGCGTGCGCGTGCGGACTGCGCACGAATGCCGCGTGCAGCATGCCCGGCAATTTCAGGTCGTCGATGTAGTGCCCGTGGCCACGCAGGATCCGCTGGTCCTCGACGCGGTGCACGCTGGCGCCGATGAACCGCAGGAACCCGCTGCCCTGCGTCTGGCCGTTCGCCGTGCTGTCCTCGGTCATCGTGCGACTCCCTGTGCGCCGGCGGCCGCGGCGAGTTTCTGCTGCGCCAGTTGGACGCCGGCCACGATGCTCTGATAGCCGGTGCAGCGACACAGGTTGCCGCTGAGCGCCGGACGGATCTCTTCGGGCGCGAGGCCGCCAGGTGCGCTGGTCAGCAGCTCGTACACGCTCATGACGAACCCCGGCGTGCAGAAACCACACTGAAACGCGTGGCTCTCCATGAACGCTTCCTGGATCGGGTGCATGCTGCCGTCCGCCGCGGCCAGGCCCTCGATGGTCAGCACCTCGGCGCCATCCGCCTGGACCGCCAGCATCAGGCACGAGCGCACGGCGTCGCCGTCGACCAGCACCGTGCACGAGCCGCACACGCCGTGCTCGCAGCCGAGGTGGGTGCCCGTCAGACCGAGATCGTCGCGCAAGAAGTCGGCGAGCGTCTTGCGGACCTCGACCTCCGCGGACCGCTTGTCGCCGTTGACCGTAAATTCGACCGTGGCCGTGTTCATGCTCTCGCTCCCCTGGTGGCGCGCCCGGCTGCCTCGCGCAGCGCGCGGCGGGCCAGAACGCCCGCGACGTGTCGACGATAGGCGGCGGTGGCGTGGACGTCAGACTGCGGATCGATCGCCGGGCCGACCCGTTCCGCGGCGGCGTTGATGGCATCCGCGGATATCGGTGCGCCCTTCAGCGCCGACTCAGCTTCACGGACGCGGACCGGACCGGCCGCCGCCCCCGTGAAGGCCAGACGAGCGTCGGTGCACGTGCCCTGCGGGTCGAGCTGCACCACCGCCGCGACGCCCACCAGTGCATAGTCGCCGTGCCGCCGTGACACCTCCTGGAACGACCAGCCGGCGCCAGTCGGCCAGGCGGGTAGTCGAAACTCGGTGAGCAGCTCGTCCGGTTCGAGCGCGGTAGTCAGAAAGCCGCGAAAGAAGTCGTCGGCCCTGATCGTGCGCTGGCCCCGGGCCTGGCTTTCGGCGAGCATTTCTCCATCGAGAGCCACGGCGATGGCCGGCATCTCGGATGCTGGATCGGCGTGGGCGAGGTTGCCGCACACGGTCCCGCGATTGCGGATCTGGTGGTGGCCGACCTGCGGCAGCGCCTCCGCCAGCAGCGGGCAGCGCTCGCCAACCACTGAGGAGCGCTCTGCCGCGCGCTGACGAACGAGTGCGCCGAAGCTGAGGCCGCCATTGGCCGCTGAACCAATCTGGCTGAGGGCCCCATTCAAGCGATTGATGTCGATCAGGTGCGCTGGCCGCGCCAGCCGCAGGTTGAGCAGCGCCATCAGGCTCTGGCCGCCTGCCAGCACCTTGGCGTCGTCGCCGAGCGAGCCGAGCAGGTCGAGCGCCGCGTCCTTCGATGCGGGTCGGTGATATTCAAACGGGGGTGGCTTCACGCAATCTCTCCCTCATGCCACGGAAGTTCGCTGCGGCCAAGGGTACCGGTGCTCCCTCGCCCTCTGGGAGAGGGCGGGGGTGAGGGATGGTAGACTTGTTGAAGGGGTGCTGGCAGCAGTCGTCGCAAAGGCGAATCGTATTCCTGCGCGCGTGGTTCAGTTCGGCGGCTGGTTTGCCCTCGGCATCCTGGCCTTCGGCTTCGAGCTCGTGGTCCTGGCCATCCTGCACCAGTGGCTCAAAATGCCCCTGTGGATCGCCTCGGCGCTGGCCGCCGAAACCGTCCTCCTGGGTCGTTTCCTGTCCACCGACCGCTTCGTCTTCGGCCACCCGACGCCCTCACTCGGCCGTTGCTGGCGCTTCCACGTCTCCGCCTTCGGCTCATTCACGGTCAGCTGGATCGTGCTCAACAGCGCCGCGGTCATGCTGGGCGTGCAATACGTGTTCGCGGCCTTCCTGGGCAGCGTCGCGGCCTTCCTGTGGAGCGGGCTGACCAACTTCCTGTGGGTCTGGCGTCCCATCGAGGACGAAGGCGTAACCGTAGCCGAAGCTACCGAGCAGGCTTGAGTTCCTGCATCCGGCCAACGTAGCGATCGGCCACCTACACTGCCAGGCGTGCGCGTTCCTCGCGCCCTGCTGCTGGCGCTGCTGCTGGACGCCTGTCTGGGTGAGCCGCCGCCGCGGCTGCATCCCGTGGTGTGGATGGGTGGCGCGCTGAGCTGGCTCGAAGCCCGCGCGCCGCGCCGCCCGATGGCGCGCCTGGTGTACGGCGGCCTGGCGGCCGTCGCACTGCCCGCGTGTTGGGGTCTTCTCGGCGCATGCGCCGACCGCGTCGCTCCGTGGCCCGTCCAGGCGTTGCTGTTGAAGCCCACCTTCGCCGGACGTTCGTTGCTGCTGGCTGGTCGGCGGGTCGAGGACGCGCTGGTCGACGGCGACGTGGATCGCGCCCGCACGAGCTTGCGCTGGCTGGTGAGCCGCCCAACCGCCAACCTGGGCGCGGGGCTGGTGGCCGCCGCCGCCATCGAGTCGCTCGCCGAAAACCTGGTGGACTCGTGGCTGGCGCCGCTCCTCGCGTATGCCTGCTTCGGCCTGGCTGGCTGCTACGTCTACCGTGCCGCCAACACCGCCGACGCGATGTGGGGCTACCGCACACCCGCGTACGTTCACCTTGGCAAAGCCGCCGCCCGTCTCGACGACGCGCTGAACCTGCTCCCGGCGCGTATCGGGGCTTTGCTGCTGATCGGCCTGGGGCGCCGGCGGCGCGAGTCGATTGCCGTGTGGCGGCGTGACGCGGCGCGTACCCCGAGTCCAAACGCGGGCCAGAGCATGGCCGCGATCGCGGGACAGCTCGGTGTGCGGCTGGAAAAACCCGACACGTATGTCCTGAACGCTGTCCGCTGTGAGCCGACCGCCGCCGACCTCCAGCGCGCGCGCAAGCTCGTCATGAGCGCCATGCTGGTCAGCGCGGCGCTCAGCCTGGTGCTGCGCGGTGTGCAAGCGCGTGCCTGAGCTGGTTCGTCCGGAGTTGTTGTCGCTGGCGCCCGTCGCGCACGGCTCTGTCGCGCTCGAGGAGCTGCGCGCGCACGGGCTCACGCCTCTCGACGTGCTGGACTTCAGCGTCAATACCAACCCGCTGGGACCCGCACCCTGCGTCCAACGGGCGCTGTGTGAGACCAACTGGGGCCGCTATCCGGGGGACGACGAGCTACCACTCCGCCAGCAGCTCGCCGAAATCAACAACGTGTCCGAACACCAGGTGCTGGTTGGCAATGGCTCAGTTGACCTGATGTGGTGGACGCTGCTGGCGGCGGTCCGCCCGGGCGACTCGGTCGCGGTGGCCGAGCACACCTTTGGCGAATACGCCCGCGCGGCCCGCGCCGTCGGCGCTCAGGTCGTTGGCATGCAGCACGCCTCGCCTGCGCGCGTTTTGTTCCTGTGCCAACCCAACAATCCAACTGGTGAGTACCGTACAGGCGCGGACGTCGAGCGCCTCCTGGGACACACACCGGATCGGTTGCTGGTGCTGGACGAGGCATACGCCGCGTTTGTGGCGGAGCGCTGGCCCGCGGAGCAGCTTCTCGCCGCTCACCCTAACCTGATCATCCTCCGCTCGATGACCAAGGACCACGCCCTCCCTGGCCTGCGCCTGGGATATCTACTCGCCTCGTCGCCAGTTGCGCGCGCGGTGGCCGCCGTCAGGCCCCCGTGGAATGTCAACGCGGGCGCCTTGCGCGCGGGGCTGGCCGCCCTGACACCTGAGGCGCAGCTCCATGTCCAGCACGCCCGAGAAATCGCGGCCGACTCCCGCGCATACCTGACCCGCGAGCTGACGCGCCTCGGTTTTTCCGTCACACCGTCGGCCGCGAATTTCCTCCTGGTCGATGTCGGCGACGGGCCGGCACTGCGCCGCGCACTGCTGCCCATGCGCATGGTAGTGCGCGACTGCACCTCCTTCGGTCTGCCCGCATGCGTGCGGATCGCCTGCCGATTACGTGCCGAGTGCGAGCGCCTGATCGCCGCTCTCGAAGAAGTCAAGCGTGTCTGATCGACTGGCGCCGGTGGTCATGGTGCTGGGCACCGGCTCGTCCGTTGGCAAGAGCACGCTGGTCGCCGGACTGTGTCGGCTGGTAGCCCGACGCGGTGTTCGCGTCGCGCCGTTCAAAGCCCAGAACATGTCCAACAATGCCGCCGTGTGCGCGGATGGTGGAGAGATCGGCCGCGCCCAGTACGCGCAGGCGATCGCCGCCGGCATCGAGCCAACGGTCGATATGAACCCGATCTTGTTGAAGCCGCAGCCGAGCGGTTCACAGGTCGTGGTCCGCGGGCATGCGACCGGCGTCCAGACCGCCGCGGAATACTTTGGTTCGAGCCGCGCCGAATTGTGGCCGATGGTGGCCGAATCCTTGCGGCGTTTGCGTTCCGAATACGACCTGGTCCTCGCCGAAGGCGCCGGCAGTCCGGCCGAGGTCAACCTCCGCGCGCGCGACCTTGTCAATATGCGCGTCGCGCTCCACACCCGGGCAGACGTCCTGCTCGTGGCCGACATCGACCGCGGCGGCGCCTTCGCCGCCCTGCTCGGAACCTGGCAATGGCTCCAGCCGGAGGAACGCGCCCTGGTGCGCGGCTTTATCCTCAACAAGTTCCGCGGCGATCCGACTCTCCTGGCGCCGGCCCCTTTGCTGCTGTACGAGCGCACCGGTGTTCCGGTCGTCGGCGTGGTGCCGTACCTGGAGGACCTGGCTGTACCCGAGGAGGACGCCGCCAGTCTCCAACAACGCTCGAGCGCCAATCCACTTGTCGAAATCGCGGTCGTGCGTCTCCCGCATGTCGCCAATTTCGACGAGTTCGGTCCACTCGCCATCGAACCGGGCGTGCAGGTCCGCTACGTGACGCACCCGGAGGAATTGCGAGCTCCAGACCTGGTCATCCTGCCCGGCTCCAAGGCCACCATTCCGGACCTCGCCTGGCTCGAGGCGCGCGGCCTGTCGGAGCGCATCCGCTGGCTCATCGCCCACGACACACCACTGCTCGGGATCTGCGGCGGTTACCAGATGCTCGGCCAGTGCATTCGCGATCCGCTCGGCCTGGAATCCGGCCAGTCCTGCATTCAGGGTCTGTCGCTGTTTCCGGTTGAGACCGTCCTGGGCCCCGAGAAGCGTCTGGCGCGCACCAGCGGCTGGTTCCGCGACGGTCTGCCCGGCGTGTGGAGCGCCCTCGGCGGAGCCCACGTCGAAGGCTACGAGATCCACGCCGGTCGAAGCGCTCCGCTGCCTGATGTCCCACTCCTCCGCTTGTCGGACGGCGCCGACGGCGGCGTCACCTCCGACGGCCGCGTCGCCGGCACGTACCTGCACGGCATACTGGAGCAAGCCGAGCCCCGCCACCGCCTGCTCCAGAGCCTTGCCGCGCGCCGCGGCTTCACCTGGTCCCCCGCCAATCAACCTCCCGTAGACCCTTACGACCTTCTGGCGGACACGCTCGCCGCCTGCCTTGACCTCGACAGACTCCCTCTCCCTCTGGGACAGGGCCGGGGTGAGGGCTAGCTACCAGCTCGACAGACTCCCTCTCCCTCTGGGAGAGGGCGGGGGTGAGGGCTAGCTACCAGGCGAGACTCCTCTCGGGCTGATGCCTATCCCTCACCCGCGCTTCGCGCGACCTCTCCCAGTGGGAGAGGTGAGTTTGGAAGAGGGCTGCGCTTCAGTAAGCTCGCGCTCGTTTCCCAACCACGTCAGTCGTCGAAACGCGTCGGCAAAGTCCGCCCAGAATTGTGATTCGTCGCGCGCGTACAACTCCACGTACGGCCGCAGCTCCGGATCGTCGATAATCGCCGTATCCGTCTGCAGCAGCTGCGGGCCGGTGCGGTCCACGAGCTGAGTGAAGTACGCGTTCGAAAACACCCACGGATCCTCCGTGAACGCCTTGCGCTGGGTGTGCCCGAGCGTGTGCGCACCTGAGAGCGCCACCAGGTCGCGCGGCGTCAGTCCCATGCGCGCGAACATGCGCTTGAGCATGTCCGAGCCCTCGTAGCCGCCGGGCAAGCGGTGGGGTGGCGAAACTTCGGTGGCGTCGGTGCGTCCCAGCCCGATCTCGATCGTGGGCCCGCCGCACTTCTGCACGGCCGCCGCCCCGCCGAGCGCAATGAGGTCCGCCCAGGACACCATCGGGTAGGCAGCTTTGGCCTCGGCGATGAGCTCCATGCAGGGCTGGCCCCAGCCGGTGTTGTCGGCGCGCCGCAGCTCCTCCGTCAGGTGGACCGTACCGTGGGCCCCGCCCGTGCCCGTGGCGCGGTCGTAGGTCCCAGCATCGTGGAATGCCAGCCGCAAGTGCGCGGGCGCGTGCTCAAGCGGCATGAGCTCGACCAGGAACTCGCGAACGTCGGCTTCGAGATCTTCAGGCGAATGGTTTAGCGCAGGCATGGTTGATGGGACGGAGATCCAGTATAAGGAGCCATGCCTAACCGAGTCGTCCACTTTGAGATCGAAGCGGCCGATCGCGACCGCGCCAAGAACTTCTACGCGCGGGCGTTTGGCTGGGGGTTGGAGCAGATGGGCGAGGAGATGGGTCAATACGTGGTGGTGACCACGGGCGACCCGCAGCAGCCGGGCGGCATCAATGGCGGCATTTACGCCACCCCGCCCGGAGCCAGCAAGGAGCTGAATGCCTTCTCGTGTGTCATCGGCGTCGACAACATCGACCAGTCGATCGCCAGCGTGAAATCGGCGGGCGGCGAGGTGCTCGGCGACAAGATGGATATTCCGATGATCGGCACGTTCATCCGTTGCAAGGACACCGAGGGCAACTTCTTCACGATGCTCCAGCCGCTGCCGACCTCTGGCTAGCTGAAGCCGTCGAGCACCGCCTCGAGCGGGCTCACGTCGGCGTACACGTGATAGACGTCGACGGTGGAAACCTCCGCCGTGGCGCCGACCTCCGCCAGCCGCGCGGCGAAGCGCCGATCCGTGTCTGAATCCCGCACCAGGACCGTGACGGCATTCGGCGTCTGCGCCACGTTGTCCGCCGCGGGCAAGTAGCGATTGGGACCGTCCGCGATGACGGCGGCCTGCACCAGCTCGCGCGACTCGAACATGATGGTCTGGGCAATCCAGTAGTCCGTATACACCTGGTGGCGGTCCTGGCCCCGCAGGTAGTCGATGAGCACCTGTCGATTCACCGGCGTGGTGTCCAGCACGCCGGCCGGTCGGACCAGCAGCTCGGCCGTCGCAAAGATGTTCCACACGTTCAGCGCCACGATCGCCGCGCAGGTACTCCAACGGATTGCCGACGGAAACCGCCAGATGACATTGGCCACCAGCGGCACCGCGGAATATAGCGGCAGCGCGTAGCGCGGCTCCGCCATGAAGTAGCCGTACGACGTGAAGATCAGCGCCAGCGGGACCATCAGCGCCACCAGCACCAGCAGCGCCGCGTCGCTGCACGGCTCGCGCGCGATCAGACGTCGGAGCGACGCGGCGTGCCACGCCAGCACGCCGATCAGTCCCAGCACCAGCAGGACGACCAGCGGTAGCGGTCCGGCGGTCGGCACATCCCAGGCCAGGTCCATTGCCAGACTCGGCGGCGGCGCCGGTCGGCCGATACCCGCCAGCATCGAAACTCCGGTGCGCAAAAAGCGCAGCAGCTCGCCGACGGGCTCCACGCTCAACCCTGTCGGACCGCCGACGACCCCAAGCGTGGCGAAGCCATACGTGAAGTTCGCGACCAGGAGCGGCGCGGCGCCCACCAGGAAGCCAACGCCGCCGCTGAGCCCATCTAGCGGCGACCAGTCGCGCCGCCGCAAGGCGAGGAACACGACCACGGGGACGATGTAGACCACCGCCAGCAGGTGGGTCCACAGCGCCAGGCCGGCCACCAGGCCCGCCACGAGCACTCCCCACGCGGGACGCCTCTCGGATGCCAACCACAGCGCAATCAACAGCAGGGCCTCGCCCAGAAACAGGACCTCCGCGTAACCGCCCCGCGCCTTGGTGCTCCACAGGGTCCACATCGCCGGCGGCAGCGCCAGGTAGAACGCCGTCAACACCGCTGGACCGTTGCCGAAGATGCGGCGCGCCACCAGCGCGCTCAGCACCAGGAAGCCGAGGCTGTACGCCAGCGGCACCAGCTTCAGCAGCAGCGCGCTCGAGTTGAAGGCCAGAAACAGCGGCGCCGCGCTGAACGCTTCGAGGCTGCCGAGGTATGCCTGGCCGTAATAGAAGATCGGCCGCTCACCGTTGAAGGCAATGTGGCGTGCCATCAAGCCGACGACGGCCTCGTCGGCGTCGAGCTCGCCCGTAGGCCCCAACAGCACGGCGAGCCGCACGAGCAACCCGAGCCCAACCGCGCCGAGGATCCAGCACTTGATCCCGCGCACGCCGCAACTCAGGCCACCAGCCGCGCCCCCGCCGTGTCAACCCCACGCCCCGCATTGCCCAGAGGGTTTTCCCCGGAGGGGACCCCGCCGGTGCGGCGGACGGTGTTCCTCAGGGGGGACCAGAGATTTTTCCCCAGAGGGGACCCACGTGAGTGCGGCGGACGGTGTTCCCCACAGCACCTCGTGGCGACAGGGACGGCACCTGGCCTGACCCATCCCTATCGATAAGGCCGCCAGGGGAGCGACAGGCGGCGAGGGCGATCCGCGGCAGCCCCGTGGATCTCCTCTGCGGAAAAGACCTGTGGGTCCCCTCTGAGGAACACCGTCCGCCGCACCGGCGGGGTCCCCTCTGGGGAAAAACCCTCTGGGTCCCCCCTGGGGAAACATCGTGTCTCTGCAATTGACTACCATGTCGCCCGTTGTGAGACGGTTCGAACTCGCCCTGCCCGACACGCTGCAGGCATGCCAACAGGCGCTGGCGGATGGCCCTGATATCAAGCTCGTCGCTGGCGGCACCGACCTCCTGCCGCAAATGAAGACCGGCATGCTCAGTGTCCGCAAGGTCGTCGACCTCAGCGCCCTGCCCGAGCTCAAGGTCATCGAGCAGCAACCCGATGGCCGCCTGCGCGTCGGCGCCGCGGTGGCGGCCCGAACCCTCGAGCAAACTCCACTCATCAGCAAAGACTTCGCGGCTCTGGCCGAAGGCGCCAGCGTCGTCGGCTCGTTCCAGATCCGCAACCTGGCCACCCTGGGCGGCAATATGGCCAACGCCGCGCCCTCGGCAGACATGGCGCCGCCATTGCTCGCCCTGGACGCCGAGCTGCTCATCGCCGGCCCACGCGGCCAGCGCCGCGTACCAGTCACCGAGTTCTTCCTCGGTGTCCGGCGGACCCAGCTCGCACCTGACGAAGTGCTGGCGGAAATCATCATCCCCGCCCCGGCGCCCGGTAGCGGCAGCACCTACGTCCGCCACACGCCCCGCCGCGAGCTCGATATCGCGGTGGTCGGCGTCGCGTCGTACGTAAAGATCACCGATGGCACCTGTACCTCCGCGCGCATCGCCCTCGGCGCCGTCGCCCCGGTCCCCCTGCGCGCCACGGCGGCCGAAGCCCGGCTCGAAGGCCAGAGCCTGACGCCCGCCCTGATCGACGAGGCCGCCGACCTGGCCGTCTCTGCCGCGAGCCCCATCTCCGACCAGCGCGGGTCGGCCGAATTTCGACGCCACCTCGTCCGAGTCCTGACGCGACGCACGCTGACCACCGCGGCCGAGCGCGCCAGCGGCCTGTCCGCCGCCCGAAATGGAGCAATCTGACCGATGCCACGCATGCTGCTGAGCTGCACGATCAACGGCGAGCCGGCCGAGCTGCTGGTTCAGCCTTATCACACCTTGCTCGAGGCGGTGCGCGACGCCGCCCGACTGACCGGCACCAAGGAAGGCTGCAGCACCGGCGACTGCGGCGCGTGCACCGTCCATCTCGACGGCAAGCCCGTCGCCAGTTGCCTGGTGCTCGCGATGCAGGCTCGCGACCGCGACGTGCGCACCATTGAAGGACTCGCCACGCAGGCAAGCCTGCACCCCGTTCAGGAGGCATTCGTCGCCCACGGCGTACCCCAGTGCGGCTTCTGCATTCCGGGCGTGCTGATGTCCGCGAGCGCGCTGCTGGCCGAGAATCCGGCGCCGTCCGAGGCCGACATTCGCATGGGTATCGCCGGCAACCTGTGTCGTTGCACCGGATATACGAAAATGGTCGCGGCAATTCACGAGGCCGCTGGCAAAGTGCGGGAGGGCTGAAGGTAATGGCAACGGTCATGAAGACGAGCCGCGAAGTACGCGGCATCGGCGTCTCCATTCCGCGCTTCGACGCGCCCGAGAAGGTGACCGGCCGCACGCAGTACGTCGCCGACGTCTCGGTCCCCAACCTGCTGCACGGTCGAATGCTGCGCAGTCCACACGCGCACGCCCGCATCAAGCGCATCGACGTCTCGCGGGCTCGCGCACTGCCCGGCGTCCGCGCCGTCCTGACCGCCGCCGACGTCCCCGAGCTGAAACCCGGCGCCAGGACGCGCGCGCACGCGCTGATGGCGATCGATCGCGTCGTGTTCGCCGGCCAGCCGGTGGCCGCGGTCGCCGCGGACGACCTGGCGATTGCCGACGAAGCGCTCGACCTCATCGAAGTCGAGTACGAGCCGCTGCCCGTCGCCGCCGATCCAATCGAATCCATGCAGCCCTCCGCGCCGCGCGTGGCTGACCTCGGCACCGAGGCCGACACGAGCGAGGCCCAGGCCCACTCGGGCATCGCCGTTTCAGGCACACAGACCACGACGCGCGCGCCCAACATCGCCCAGGAGGGCCGCCTCTCGCGCGGCGACGTGCCCGCCGAGATGGCGAAGGCCGACCTGGTCGTCGAACACACCTACCGTGTGCCGATGGTCCACCAGGGCTACCTCGAGCCGCACGCCGCGATCGCCGACGTCGATCCGCACGGGCGCATCACGATCTGGTCCAGCACCCAGGGCTCGTTCCCCTGCCGCGCAGAAGTCGCCGACGTGCTGGACATTCCCGAGTCGCGCATCAAGGTCATTCCGATGGAGTGCGGCGGCGGCTTCGGCGGCAAGATCCGCGCGCTGGTCGAACCCCTGGCAGTGCTGCTCTCGCGCGCAACCCAGCACCCGGTGTCATTGATCATGACCCGCCGCGAAGAGCTGCAGGCGGGGATGCCCGCGCCGGCGGTCATCATCCGTTTGAAGACGGGTGTCACGAAGGACGGCACCCCCCTGGCGCTGGAGGCCGAGACCGTCCTGGAGGCGGGCGCCTATTCGGGCGCGCTGCTGACCATGAGCGCCGTCTTCCTGGCCAGTGTCTACCAGTGGCCGGCGTTTGACGTGCGCGGCTTCGAGGTCCTGACCAACAAGCCGAGCGTGGCCGCCTATCGCGCGCCGCTGGCGCCCCAGACCGCCTTTGCCAGCGACTCGCAGATGGACACCATCGCCCGCAAGCTCGGTCTGGATCCCGCCGAGTACAAGGCGCGCTACCTGCAGCACGGCGGCGACCTGATGGCCAACAACCAGCCGTGGGCCGTCAACGGCGCCGACCAGTGCCTGCGTCGGCTTACCGAGCATCAGCTCTGGCGCGAGCGCGATGCCTGGCGCGCCAGCGGCGGCAAGGACGGTCACGGCCTGCGCGGCACCGGCATCGCCGTGGGCGGCTGGGTCCCCAACATTCAGCCGACGAGCGCGACTGTCCGACTGGACTCGGACGGCAGCGTGACCGTCGTGACGGGCTCGGTCGACATCGCGGGCACCAACATGGGCCTGGCGATGATCGCCGCCGAGGCGTATGGCGTGGACATCGACCGCGTGCGCATCGTCACCGCCGATACCGATGCCGCGCCGCTGTCCGGCGTGAGCGCGGGCAGCAAGACGACCTACACGATGGGCGCGTCCGTCCGAGATGCCGCGGCCGACGCGCGGCGCCAGACGTTCGAGATCGCGGCACGCGAGCTGGAGGTTTCCGTCGAGGACCTGGACCTCGACGACGACGCGGTCGTGGTGCGCGGCGTACCGGATCGGTCGATCAAGCTGTCGACCATCGGCAAGCGCAGCAACACGTTCGGCTCGAAGATTCCGCCGGTCCTGGGCGTATCGTCCAATGCGTTTTCGGTGCAGGCGCCGGCGTTCGCCGCGGAGCTTGCCCGCGTCGAGATCGACCCCGATACCGGCGAGGTCACGCTGCACGGCTTCGTGGTCGCGCAGGACGTCGGCAAGGCCATCAACCCGCTGGGCGTGGAAGGCCAGATGCAGGGTGGCGCCGTGCAGAGCCTGGGCTTCGCGCTCAGCGAGGGCCTGCTGTACGACACCCAGGGTCGACTGACCAATCCCAGCCTGCTCGACTACCGCAAGCTGACTGCCGCGGACCTGCCCAACATCGAGACGATCATGGTCGAGGTCCCGGCGCCCGAGGGCCCCTTCGGCGCGCGGGGTGTGGGCGAGCCACCCATTGTGCCCGCCCCGGCGGCCATCGCCAACGCCGTCGAGGACGCGACTGGCTTGCGCCTGACCGAGCTGCCGTTGACACCCGAGAAGATCGCCCTGGGCATCGCGGCGCGAGGCCAGTCCGGCGTGTAGGAGATCCCCACGGCAGGTGACTACGATGACACGAACCTCATGCCAAATCTCCCCCAGCCGCCCGCGTCCCGTCCCCGCGTCCTGCTGACCGGCGCGACCGGCTATGTCGCCAGCCGGTTACTGCCCGTCTTCCGCGAGCGCTACGACCTGCGCCTGGTTGACGTGCGCACGACCAATGCCCAGGGTCAGCCCGTCGAAGGCGCGCAACTGGCGAACCTCCTCGACGACGCCGACGAGCAACTGAAACCCCACTTCCAAAACGTCGACGCGGTCGTCCACCTCGGCTACTTCCGACCGCCCGGCATGACGGTCACCGGTGAAGGCAAGAGCTACCTGGACGAGCGGCCCAACGTCGACATGGCCGAACGCGTGTATCGCTTCGCTCTCGACGCGGGCGTCAAACGCGTCGTCTTTGCGAGCTCGAACCATGCCGCCGACTGGTGGGAGCCCCTGATCCACGCGCGGCGGGTGGACCGCATCGGCCCGAGCGACCTGCCGCGCTCCGACAACTACTACGGCTGGGCCAAGATCGCCTACGAGGCGCTGGGCTGGATGTACGCCTGCGGCGCTTTCGGCCGCAAGCTGGAGGTCGTGCAACTGCGCATCGGCGCGCCACGCGAGCTCGACGCCGGCCAGTTCGAAGGCCGCGCCGCGGAGTTCAAGCGGGACCTGGGCGCCTATCTCAGTGCCGCCGACCTGCAGCAACTGGCGGTGCGCTCGATCGAGTGCGGCCCGCTCGAAGACGAGTGGGGCGTGCCGTTCCAGATCTTCTACGGCATCTCGAACAACACTCGCGCTTTCTGGAGCATCACCAATGCCCGCCAGGTGATCGGCTACGCACCCGAAGATGACTCCGAAGTGCGCTACGCCGCGGATATCGCGCGGCTGCTTCGCTCATCCCCTGGGCCTGTCGGCGCGCCCTGATGAAATTGCCGAAAAAGTCTGCTTCTCCTCAGAGAAGAATTGCCCGGCACGTCGAAAGGTGGCGCCCACACACGTGAGCTAGGACCCGCTGAGGAACGCACGTTCAGAGATTTCCACCTACGGTGACCCCCTTCGAAAGGTTTCATCAACTTGCTAAGGTCAACACCGATGGACGTCAGCCAATCGTTCCCCCACTTGCGACAGGTCGTCCTGGACACCACCAACGCTCGTGAGCTGGCGGAGTTCTACCGTGAACTCCTCGGCTACACCTACCGCGCCGGCGACGAGCCGCCAGCCGCCAACCAGCCGGACCCGAGGGGTCGCGAGTGGCTGGTCATCCAGGACGCGAATATGACCTCGCGCATCGCCTTTCAACAGGTTGACAAACTGCCCAGGTCCACCTGGCCGGCGGACGGCATCCCCCAGCAGCTCCACCTGGACCTGTCCGTCCCCTCCATCGCGGTTTTCGACCTTCAACACCAGCGTGCCCAGGCCCTGGGTGCAACGCTGGTGCTCGACCGCTCGAAGGACGAGCAGGAGCCGCTGCGCGTCTACGCCGATCCCGCCGGCCACCCGTTCTGCATCTTCGTGCTGCCCGGTTGAGGACCGGGCCCAACGAGCAGCATTCGCCTGACAACAGACTAAGCCCGAGCAGCCGCCAGCCCCGCGCCCAATCGCTCCAGCCGTTGATCCCGTTCCGCCACGAAGCGCTGGATGCCCCGCAGCAGCCAGTCGCGCGACAGGTGGGCTTCTTCCATCACCTCGTCGACAGTGCCACCCGTTCGCCAGCGGTTGTCCCAGTCGGACGACATGGCGTATTCGTCGGCGATGCGGTGCTGCACCCAGTCGCGCATCAATCGCCGCGCGCCGTTGGTGATGTACGTCATGTCGACCAGGTCCGCTGCAGACAAAATCGACTCGCGATACGCCGCTGGTTGCAAGCGGAACAGCTCGGGACTCACCGTCGCGACCAGCTTGACGTTCAGACCCAATTCGTCGAGCTTGGGCAGGAGGCGCACGGTGTTGTAGGTGGACATCGTGCCCTGGACCAGGATGGTGCCCATGCGCGGCAGGCCCGGCTTGTAGTCGCGGATCAGGTACGCCCCACGCGCCGCCTCGAAATACGACGCGATACCCAGCGCTTCCCGATCCGGAATTTCGATTGGCGGACGCGTCAGGTGCAGCGCGACGATGTGCGCATCGGTAGCCATGGCGGCGGCGATCAGGACCGGCACCTCGTTGTGCTCCCACGGGATGACGTTGACCACGTGACCTTCGGGAAACAGCTCCATCACCGCCGTTTCATAGATCCCGAAGTGCGTGCGTGAATCCTCCGCTGTCTCGGGCCCGGAGTGGCCGGCGACCCACAGGACCTTGCCGACGTTGATGTTGGAGTCCTGCGCGATCTGGCTGAACAGGCGCATCAGCCCGTACTTCAAGTAGCTGAACGACGCGTAGGTCGAGTGCGCGGAGTAAAAGCCGTCGAAGTCCGCGTAGGGCGTGGGCGAAAGATTCACACACGCGATTCCGGCGGCAACTCCCGAATTGGTGAATTCGGTGATCTCTTGCGAGAGCAGTGCTCCGTCGCGATTGGTTCCCCGGTCATACCGACCCCAGCCCTCCACGTCGCCGAAGCCATTGCCGAATCCAGCAATGTTGGTCGACTCCGCCAGATCGGCGGACATCGCCAAGAACAGTGGTCGGTTGTAGTGCTGGCGGCCAAACGAGTTGACCCACGCGCCCCATTTGCCCAGCGCCGCGCGGTTCGGCGCGCTGGTGCCCGGCTTCACGAACAACTCGCTGGGGTAATTTCGAAAGTCCCAGAGTCGCTTGTCATGCCATGGGTTGCGGTCGGTATTCAGGCGGAGCGACGGCATTTCCTCCGGGACCGACTCGCCGAGCTCGACAAGCCGATCGGCGAGATAGTCGACCAGCGCGTCGTCGTCGGTGATGGTGTCCGCGATGGCCTTCAGGTTGGTTTCGAACTGGGCCCGCAGCTCGGCCGGATCGCTCGGCGCCGGCTGGTCCATGCCCGCCCAGTGCGTGCCGTATTTCTCGGCGAACTCCTTGCGGAGCTGCCAGAACATCTCCGAGTTGAGACGATGTGGTGTGCCGTGTGATTTGTAACCGGTGACGATGTAGCCACGACCCTTGGTCGTCCTGAACCAGGTCATGTTCGGCCGCTGGTCGGGATTGGGCGCGTGCATCGTGTCGAGGTAGGCGCGCGTGACGCTGCGCCAGTCGCTGCCGTCCTCGGCGCCGTGCACGTTGAACCCGTAGGGCTCGAACCACGACCGCGGGTCGCCGTGCACGATGCGGCTGGCGGGCACCTCGTCGATGCCCCAGTCGTTCCAATCGATCAGATAGTGCAGATTGCTCAGGCCGAGGCCGTACGCCGAGTTTTTGGTCTCGTGACTGGCGCCCGCGGTGAGGCCGCCCTCACCCTCCACCGCGAACACCTTCACGCCGTCGGCACCGGCGCGCTTGAGCGCGATCGCTTCGCCGGCGGCGGGCGGGGACCCATGGCCGGACGGGCCGGTGTTGAACTTCAGGAACAGCGTCTTACCTTCCATCTCGGCGTGGCCGGCGAGCCCCTTGTTGCGGCGGAAGCCAAGCAGGTCGCGCCACACCAGTTGCCGCTCTGCGGCATGCGGCACCAGGTAGCGCGGGTCTCTCGTGCGCGCGTACTTCGCCTGCAAGGCCGTGTTGTAGACGGCGAGCATGGCGTAAATGACGGGCACGGTGTGCCCGGCGACCAGGATGAAGCGGTCGCCGAAACGTTTTTCGGGATGGCGAATGTCCCAGCGCATGAAGCCGCCGAGCGTGAGCGCTACCAGCAGGTGGACTTTGGAACGGGAACCGCCCGGATGCCCGCTTTGTCGGTAGTTCTCAAAGACGTCGATGTTCTGGTCGATGCAGTCCTTGATCTTTTCCCAGCTCGCAAAGTGCTTTTCGAGATCGCGATACTGTGTGCCGATCTGCGGTTCCGCGGCGACGTGCATGTTGAGCTTCACTCCTTGGCCAAAGCTCTATGGTAGTGCGCCGCTGTCGCGGGCCGGCGATCGGTGGCGTCAGGTCGACAGCCGATGCGCGGTCGCGATGCTCGCCAGCTGCGCGCGCGTGCGCACCTCGAGCTTGTCCATCAAGCTCGCCACGTGCTTTTCCACCGTCTTCGGCGACAGGTACAGCCGTCGGCCAATGTCTCGGTTGGACAGCCCGTCGGCCACCAGCGCCAGGACTTCCAGTTCTCGCTCCGTCACGCCACTCTGGCGGAATGGCGGCGGCACGCCGCGATGCGCTCGACGTCGGCCGCCTGGATCGCCAGCTTTGCGCAGCAAGGACCGACACGCCGACGCGACCGCCTCGTAACCGTGGTCCGAGAAGAATTCCGCCGCCTCACGCAGCCACACGGCTGGCTCGCCCCAGCCGTCGCGCAGCGCCGCCTCCGCCACCAGCCGTCGACCGTACTGCAAGTACCAGGCGGCCGCCTCGAGGTCACGATCTCCGCGCGCGACCATCGCCAGGGCCGCGTCGGGCTGCCCCTGGTGACCGAGGTAGACGGCGTCCGCGTACGCGAGGTATCCGCGGTTCGTCAGATTGACCAGGCTTGGAGACGCGCGCAGCTCCTCTCGAACGTCCTGGTCCGCCGGACCGTCGACGACACGATTGAGCGCCCACATGGCCAGCGACGGACCCGGCGCGCCCATCGGGTACGCCCTGATCACCCGTACGGCGTTGTCGAGCTCGCGAATCGCCCGTGGGCGATCCTCCTCCAGTAACGAGACGATAGCCCGGCATTCCCAGGCCACCTCCTCGACCCACGGATCGACGCGTTCCAGCTGCGCCAGCTCGGCCTGGATGCGCTCCACTTCGCGCCGGTCCTGACGATACGCGTGGACCTCGGCGATGAAGGTCAGCGCCATCGCCTGGACGCCGAGCAGACGATATCGTCGGCCAGCCGCCAGGGCGTGCTCGGCGAACTCGAGGCTCCGCTCCATCTCGAAGCGGGTGTTGAACAGGGCGGAAAGCTCGCCATCCACCCAGGCCGCGGTCGCCAGCGCACCGCTGTCCAGCGCCAGCTGACGCGCGGCCAGCAAGCGAACCGGCGAGGCGTCGCGGAACATGTCAATGGTGCCGAGCTCGTGCAGCGCGCGGCCGCGCCACACCGTCAAGCGATGCTCCTGCGCCAGGTCGTGCGCGCGTTGAAAAGCCTCGGCGGCACGATCGAGGTCCCAGGCGCGGGCCAGGCGACCGATCACGATCAGCGCTTCACACGCGACATCGACCTGCCCGAGTCTTTCGGCCGCGGTCAGGGCGGCCTGCGCGAGCCGCTCCGCCTCGGATGTGTGTCGCTCGTCGATCGCCACGTGCGCCGCTAGAGCATTCAGCCGTGCTTCGAGGACTCGCTCGCGGTCCAGCTCGCCGGCCGCGGCTACATGCTGCCTCGCCTCTTGAGATCGCGACGCCGCGACCGACACCGACGCCAGCGTCAGGTGGACTTCGGCCGCACGCAACCGCGCCGAGCCGCGGCCTCCGAAAACGCGCAGCAACCGGTTGCCCACTTCGGTCGCCGCCGTGTAGTTACCCGAGTCGGCCAGTACCCCCAGCAGCGTCTGCTCGATGTCGATCTCGAGCTCGGCCTCGCCCGCTGCGAGATCGCGCGCACGCTCCAGGGTCTTTGCCGCGCTCGCCAGCGCGCCCCTGCCCAGCGAGCCTCGGCCAGACTCCAGCAGTAGCCTCGCCGCCGTATGACGCTTGCCCGCGGCCTCGGCCAGCGTCGCGGCCAGCTCGGTCGACTCGCCCTCCAGCGTCGGGTGCGCCATCTCCATGACCTCCAGGAGACGCGCGGACTGGCGTGCGCGCTCGGCAGGAAGCAGGTCTTCTAACACCGCGTCGCGGGTCAGCGCGTGCCGAAACGCGAATCCGCTGCCGGACGCGCTGACCAGCTGCGCGTCAACGGCGATCCGCAACAGGTCGAGGACTCGCTCCTCTTCGAGGCCGCTGGCCGGTGCGAGCAGCTCCCACTCGAACTGACGTCCGAGGATAGCGGCAAGGCGCATGACGCGAGTGGCGTCGCCGCCCATCTTCTGCAGTCGGCGGCGCACGCTGTCCACGAACGAGACTGGCACCACCGGGTCGGCAGCGGCATGAACGTGCCAGGCGCCATCCTGCTGGACCAGAGCGCCGGCGTCGGTCCACGCGGCCAGCAACTCCTCGACCAGCAATGGCAGGCCGTCGGCCGAACCCTCGAGCAATCGGTCCACGTCATGTGGCACGCGCGCGTCGTCCAGGCAGGCGCTGGCCATCGCGCGGACGTCCGCCGCTGTCAGCCGCGGCAGCTCCACAACGTGAGCCAGCCGCTGATCGGCCAGCGAGCGCGCCAGCGTGACCGCTGGGCTCGACCACTCCGTGCGGCTGGTGGCCACCATCACCAGCGACTCGGCGGCGAGGTTGGCCGCCAGATACTCCACGACCGCAAGGCTCTCGGCGTCAGCCCAGTGCAGGTCCTCGAGGACCAGCAGGCAGCCCCGATACTCTGCGCTGGAACCCATCACCCGTAGCAGCCGCAGGACCGCCTCGCTCAGCAGGACCAACGACTCGTCGACGGGTCGGCCGGCATCCTTGCGCCACTCGGGTATCAGGCGCGCCAGGATGGGCTGAAACGGTCGCAGCTCGGGTATGTCCACGGGCGGTCCATCGCGACGCACCGCCGACATGAGTGCCTCGGCCATCGGCCGATAGGCCACCGCCGGTCCTGGGCGGCCGCCTTCGACAGCGCGCCCGCGCAGAATGCACATGCCGCTCGCTTCGGCTGATCGCTCGGCTTCGCGCGCCAGTCGCGACTTGCCCACGCCAGCTTCGCCCAGCACGAAGACGGTCGCACCCCGACCGTCGCGCGCCGCCGCGAGCGCGGACGCAAGGCCTCGCGCTTCGCCGTCGCGACCGATCAAGCGTGGGCAGAGCACCTGGCGCATGCGCTGTCGGCGATTCTAGGTGGGGGACCTCGGCGACCCAAGATGGGGGATTTCACTGAGGTCGGCCGAGTGACACGCGCGTAGTCTCGACGCTCATGTTGGACCTGATGCAAAGCAACGCCCTGGCCCGCGAGCTGACGGGTGTCGTGATCCGACCTGACTCCGACGAGTACGACGCCGCGCGGCGCGTGTGGAACGGGATGATCGACCGGCGACCCGAGTTGATCGTCCGCAGCCACACGCCGAGTGACGTGATCGCGGCCGTGAATTTCGCGCGCGACAACAACCTGGTTCTGGCAGTTCGCGGCGGAGGCCACAACGTCGCTGGCAACGCCGTGTGCGACGGAGGCCTGGTAATCGATTTGTCATTGATGCAGGACGTCAGTGTCGACGTCGAGCGACGCACGGCCGTGGCCCAGGGCGGCTGCACCTGGGCCGACGTCGATCGCGCGACGCACGCCCACGGCCTGGCGACCACCGGCGGGCTCGTGTCCACGACCGGTATCGCTGGTTTCACGCTGGGTGGTGGTATCGGCTGGCTGATGCGCGCGTATGGATTGACGTGTGACAACCTGCGCGCGGCCGACGTGGTCACCGCGGACGGCCGCCTGGTACGCGCCTCGAGCACCGAGAATGCGGACCTGCTGTGGGGATTGCGCGGCGGAGGCGGCAATTTCGGCGTGGTGGTCGCTTTCGAATACGACCTGCATCCCGTCAGTACGGTCCTGGGCGGACTCGTGCTGCACCCGGCCAGTCGGTCGGGCGACGTCCTGCGCTTTTTCCGCGAATTCGCCGCCACGGCTCCCAATGAGCTGACGCTGCTCGCCGCCTGCATCACCGCGCCTCCGGCGCCTTTTGTGCCGACCGAGCTCCACTTCCAACCGGCGATCGCCATTGCCGCGTGCTACGCGGGGGACCTTTCGGAAGGCGAACGCCAACTCCAGCCGCTGCGCGCTTTTGGACCACCTGCCGCGGATGCGATCGGACCGATGCCCTACCCGGTGCTCCAGAGCATGCTGGACGAATCGGCGCCGGCTGGCATGCAGAACTACTGGAAGTCGACGTTCGTGGATTCGCTGAGCGACGCGGCGATCGACGTCCTGGTCGAACAGGCGGCCGGCATGCGTTCGCCACTGGCGGCGCTGCACCTCCACCACATGCAGGGAGCAGTAAGTCGCATCCCACCTGGCGCGACCGCGTTCTCGAATCGCGATGCGCAGTTCGTGCTCAACATCGTGGGCACGTGGCCTGACCCGGCCAACACCGACGCGAACATCGCCTGGGTGCGCGCCACCTACGACGCGGTCGCGCCCCACGCGGCGAGCCTGCCGTACGTCAACTTCATGGCCGAGGAAGGCCACGACCGCGTGCGCGCCGCCTACAACCCCGAGACGTACGCACGCCTGGTGGACCTCAAACGCAAGTACGATCCCAGCAACCTGTTCAGGTTGAACCAGAACATCCGCCCGGACTGAAACGCAGAGCTCTATGTCAGAGTGGCGCCGTCGAAGAACCAGCCGTTGTACAGCGCCGGCACGAGCCCCTGCACGTTGCGAGCCGTCACCAGGATGGCGGGGTTGGACGAGATCGCGAAGATCCATGAGCGGTCCAGCACGAAGTCATTCATCTGCGGGATCATGACCTTCTGTTTGGCGGGATCCGGTTCGGTGACCAGTCCGGTCACCAGCTGGGTCCACTCGTCGTCCTTCCAACCCGAGTTGTTGCCTGGCACCGGCCGCCAGCCCGGCGAGCTGCTCCACAACGTGCCGGGGTTCACGTGGGCGTTATTGTCACCTGAAAAATACAGTCCGGTGTACTTCACGTTGTTGACCCGGTCGATCCACGCCGCCGCTTCCATCAGGTTGATGTTCAGCTTGATGCCCAGCTTGGCGAGATCAGCCTGATACACCTGCAGCATGCTTTCGATCAGGCCCTGACCGCTCTGAATGGCAACCTCCAGCTCGAGATCCGACACGTTGGCCTGGGCTAGCAGGCTCTTTGCCTTGTCGAGGTCGAAGGCGTAGGCGTTGGACTTGTCGGCTTGGTAGGCGGGCGAGCTGGTGCTCCACGGCAGCGCTGACGGCACCGCCGTCCCCTGGAAGATCGTCTGGGCCAGGTAGTGGCGATTGAACGCATAGTTGAATGCCTGACGCAGGACCTTGTTGTCGAAAGGCGGCTTGGGAACACTGAAGCCCAGCTCGTAGAAGGTGCCCGGGTTGGGGTGCTCCAGAATGGCATACTTGGGGTCCGCCTTCAGACGCACCACGTCGGCCACTGATGTCATGCGCATCGCGTCGATGGTGCCGCCCTCGAGCTCGGCCATGGCCGGCTGCTCGCCGCGGAAGACGCGCGACTGCAGCCCATCCAGGTAGGGCTTGCCGGACTTCCAGTAGTTCTTGTTCTTCGTGAACGTGAAGTGATCGCCCTGGACCCACTCCTGCATCACGAATGGACCGGTGCCGACCGCCGACGACTTGGCATCCGGACCCTCCATCGACGGCTGGTCCAGCATGTTGAACAGCTGGAGCGAGTCGAACAAGGTCGGCCGCGGCAGGTCCGATTTGAGAGTGACCGTGTACTTGTCGGGCGTGTCGATGCTGGACCACCACAGGCTGTAGGCGCCCAGTGTCGAGCCACTCAGCTTCGGATCGCGCACTCGCAGAAAATTCCACTTCACGTCGTCGCTGGTGAACTCGCGGCCGGAGTGATAGGTCACCCCTTTGCGCAGGTGGAACGTCACGCTCTTGTAGTCGGGCGCGACGTCCCAGGTTTCGGCCAGCCCGGGCTGCGGCTGGGCCTTGTCGTCGTAGTCGATCAGTCGGTCGAACGCTAGCCAGTACGTCAGGTCCGACCCTGGCGTGCGAATATGCCCATCCACGTTGGCTGGCTCCGACGCCAGGCCGATGCGCAGCGTTCCACCGGTCTTCGGGGCGGCCGCGGGCGTTGCGGCGCTCGCGGCGGGCGCGCCAGCAGCCGCGGTTCCAGATGACGTCGGCGCGCTTGTCGGCGCCGAAGGCGGCGCCAGACCTGGTCCGCTGCAGGCCACCACAACGGCGGCGCCAGCCGCCGGAGCCAGCAGCCTGAGCGCGGCCCTGCGCGACAACTTGCCATTCATGCTGTTCTCTCCCCTTGGGTTGATCGAGCCGCGGCCTTCTCGGCATCCCGCCGCTGGCAGCGCTCCCACCAGTCGATCACCAGCCTGGCGCGTTCGTCAACCGGTACGTCGATCATGCGGCCGCCCGGAAAGGGCACCGCCGCGGTCCCGCGCGCGATGCCCTCGGCAAACGCCTTGCGGATCGCACGGTAGTACTCGACCTGCTCGTCGGACGGGGTGAACGCCTGATTGCACGCCGCGATCCACCCCGGAAACGGGCACAACGCGCCTTTGAAACCCGAGTTCCGCGCCCGATCCGCCACCCCGAGCACCTCGTCGTGGTCCGCCTCGCGCGGCAGCGCAGCCAGCGGATGGCCGATGCCCAGCGGCAATTTGACGGCCGCCAGGGTTTCGACGATCACGCGGCCGCGACTGAAGCTCAGGACGTCGAACTCGCCCGTCGGCACGATGGCCAGCGAGCGGCACAACTGCACTTCGTCGATCGCCGCACACCTGATGCGCGCGGTGGCGTTGACGATCTCGCGCACATTCCAGATGCCGCGCGGCGTGCCAAGCAATGGCAGAATTTCGATCGAATCCTCAAGCAGACCTTCCTCTCGCTCGCGGTCGGCCACAATGCGCTCCAGCCTGGCGACGTCGGCGGCTGACTCCGGGTCGGGCAACACGATGCCGTCCAGACCAGGTCGCACGGCGGCTTTTAACTGGGCGTGGGCACGCCGCTTGTCGATGCGGACGAAGACTTCCGCGCCCCCGCGTTTTGCCGCCGTCAGCGCTTCCGGCAGCGCGACCCGCATCGCGGCGAGATCCTCCGGTGGGTCGAGCACGATCGCGTCGGGATCGGCCCGCGACGCGGACGCGACGGCAGCCTGATTTGCACCGTCGACGGTCAGCACCGAGCGGCGGACGAGTCGGCTCGTAGGCAGCACGCTCAGCTCAACCCGGCGCGAGTCTCGGCCACCATTCGCTCCTTGTACGCGTCCATCTCGGCGCATGCCTTGGCCCACTCCAGCAGCTCCGCGGCGCGCGCCGCCTCGTAGCGGTCCACCGGCCGGCCGTCGAGCATGCCTTCGGCTTCGCCCTCCGCGTCGAGCTGTCTCCAGAAGGCCAGCACCCGTTCAGCTTCAGCCACTTCCTCGGGCGGCGGGGTCAGCCCGCGCGTCATCGGTCCCACCACGTTGGGGTGCAGGCCGCTGCCGCGTCGACCGCCCAGCTTGCGGGTGGCAACCGCCTGGGCGTAGGCGTGATCGGCATCGCTGACGCTGCCGGAGGTGTCGGCAACCTGCGCGCTGAGGGGAAAGCTCTTGTGGTGTGCGCGAGCAATGAGGCTGCCCAGGCCCCGCGGATAGAAGAACGCGTCCACGCCTGTGAACATCTCCACGCCCAGGCTCAGCGCATAGTCGTAGCCGCCGACGCCACCGAAGCTTTTGACTCGCGGACTGCTGTCGACCAGGTCCTCCGAGGCGACGGTGCCGGCCACGGAGTCCGGCGAGAGGTCGATCTCGATGGTGCCGGGCCGCAGGCCGCGCTCGCGCTCCACGCGGCTCACGCACGCATCCATCAACCGCACCTGGTCGCTCGTCAGCGTATGCCCCATGTTCAACCCGCTCAAACCTGGCCAGATCGCGGCCGCGACGTCTGCCTCTATATACGCCTGATTGATGCGCACCTGGACCTCGCCGCCACCCTGGGCCACGTTGCGGATCGCATCCTGCACCAGCGTCCGCGCGTACGCTTTCTGGGATTGCGGCACCGAATCCTGCAGGTCGAGCGTAAAGCCATCGCAGCCGCGCGTCCACGCCGCATTCACGAAACGCGGATTGTTGATGGGCATGGTCAGGCCCGAGCGGTGGATTTTGAGGCGCGGACGCAAGCTATCAGTCATATGCCGCAAATGGATCCAGCGGCAGCACGCCCCGAGCGCGAGCGTTCAGCTCGCATTCTGAACGGGCGTAGTCGAGTGCATTGTCGCCGAGCTCCAGCGTAATGGACGTCCCCAGCTCGAGAGCACCGACCCGCCCGCTGCTCCCCGCGATCTCGGCGGCCCGCGCAACACCTCGTGCGGATTCGATGATTGGCCGCACCCGCACCTCTCCGGAGCGGATGCCGCGCAGTCGCTCCAGGCGCGTGATGCGTGCGTCGGCGTCTCGGACCTGTTGGGCGGACTCGCAGCGCGCGTAGCTCACGGATGTGACGCCCGGCCAGACGACCGCGTCGAGGTCCGCCTCCGGCGTCGCGGCCGAGATGCGGACGTGCATGTCGACGTCAGACATGCGCCGCCCCGGCATGTGCCCACGCGATCGCCTGGCGACGCGCCTCATCCCGCGCGGCGCACGCTGCGTGCCACTCGGGCGCTTCGGCGATCGCTGGGGTGAAGCCGGCATTCAGCGCCGCGACCTGCCCTGGATCCGCGCACAAACCGCCTTTGAAACCCGCCGACCACCCCAGCCGCGCCGCGCGCTGACTGTTCTCGGGGCTGTCGCGCGTGCCCCGCGAGGTCGCCTGCCACCACGCCCCAACCGGCATCACCTCCGTCATGCCGGCAATGATGACCAGCCGCTGCATCAGAAAAGGCATCAGGTGCAGCTCTCCGTTCGGTTCACCGCGCAGGTCCATCACCAGGTCCGCCCGGCCGAGACTCACCGAGCGGATCCGCGCGCTGGACTCGATCAGTTGCACCGCCAGCTGATTGCCCTCGGCGTTTTCGAGTGACAGGTGGATTTCGAGCGAGTTGTCAATCGTGCGCGGCTCGTCGAACTCGTTGATCTCGTGCAGCAGCCCAGCCTGCATGACACCTCGTTCCGCTTCGAAGTGCGCCAGCAGCTCTGCTGCCTCGCGAATCTGCTCGACCGACGTCACCTTGGGCAGGACAATGCCCTGAAGCCCGCGCCAGACCGACGCGTCGAGATCCGCGTACAGCAGCTCCAGGTCGCAGCGGACGAACACTTCCGCGCCCCCGCGCCGCGCCCGATCGATCCCCTCGCGAATGTTGCCGCGCGCGGCCGGCTTGCGTTGATCGTGCACCAGGTCCTCCAGGTCCAGCACGACCACGTCCGCTTCGAACGTGTCCAGGCGTTCCATGAGGTCCAGGCGGTGCGCCGGCACGAGCAGCCAGGACCGTCTGACCGGCTGACCCGTCAACCGCGGGCTCCGTTCAGGATCACCAGCGCATCCGCCGCGACGACGCCTTCAGCCGCCGGCAAGACCATCAACGGATTGATATCCAGTTCGGCAAGCTCGTCCTCGAGGTGGACCGCCAGGTGAGACACCGAGACCAGCGTCGCGGCCAGCGCGTCGACGTCCGCCGCCAGCCGACCGCGATAGCCATGCAGCAGGCGCGCCCCCTTGAGCGCATCGATCATCGCGTGCGCCTCGTCGCCAGTGATGGGACACCGCCGCAAGCTCACGTCCTGGTACACCTCCACCAGCACCCCGCCAATGCCGAGCAGCAGCATCGGCCCAAGTTGCGGGTCACGACTCACGCCGACGATCACCTCGATGGCGTTGGAGATCATCTCCTGCACCAGGACTCCATCCACGCTGGCCTGGGCGTCGAAGGCGCGCGCGCGGGCCATAACGTCGGCGAAAGCGTTGGCCACCTGGGCGGAGTCAGCCAGGCCGAGGCGCACCACGCCTGCCTCGGTCTTGTGCAAGATGTCGGGCGAGTCCACCTTGACCACCACCGGGTAGCCGAGCAGCTCGGCTGCCTGAACGGCCTCGTCGGCTGATGCGGTGCGGACCTCGCGGGACATACGCACGCCCCACGCGGCCAGCACGCCCTTACTCTCGTGTTCGGACAGGACGCGAGTCGGCCGATCCGCCAGCTCGCGCTTCACCCGCGCCTGCTCCGCCGTGATTGCGGGCGCTGAACCGAAACCAGTTCGCAGTCGCGTGTCCCGCCAGTCGTGATAGGCGAGCAGGCTGCGCAGCCCTCGCGCCAGGCCGGCCGGCGTGTAAAAGATCGGCACGGACGACGCCTTCAGCAGCGGCAGCGCCGCGCTTTCTCCGCGCGCCCCGGTCCACATGTACACCAGGTTCTTGCTCGAGCGCTCGCGCAAGCTGATCGCTTCCCGCGCGCGTTCCTCTGAGCCGGCACTGGCGATGACCAGCGTGCCTACCGCCGGCTGCTCGATCATGGACTCCACGATTCGCGGAAAGTCTTCACGCATCAGAAAACCGGTCAGGTCCGCCGGGTTGGCAGCCCAGCCAAAATCCTTGATGATGTCGTTCAATTCCGCACGCGTCTGTTCCGTCAATGCTGGCAACTGGAGTCCGCGGGCGCCCAGCATGTCCGCGGTGAGCGAGCTCACACCCCCGGAGTGCGAAACCACGGCGATGCCCGGCTGTGGCGTTTTCTTGCTCTGCGCCAGCAGCTGCGAGATCTCCAGGAGCTCGTCGTAGTCCTCGACACGCGTGACGCCATACTGCGCGCAGATCGCGTCGAAGCGCGCGTCGGACCCCGTCAGCGCGCCGGTGTGCGAGCCCGCAGCACGCGCGCCGGATTCGGAGCGCCCGATTTTGATCAAGACGATCGGCTTGCCGACGTCGGCCGCCAGCCTGGCAACCTCCACGAACTTGTCCGCGGTGCGCAGCCCTTCGATGAATCCCGCGATGACCCGCGTATCGGGATCGTCGAGCAAGTAGCGCACGTAATCGGCAAACTCCAGGTCAGCCTCGTTACCGGTGGAGATGATGTAGCTGTAGCCGATGCCCGCGTCCGCCGCGCGCGTCTGCAGCGGACCAAACGCCGTTGCGCCACTCTGACACACCAGGCCAATCGCCCCCGCCGGTTGTGCGCCGCGGGCGGACATGCTCGACGCCATGGGCCAGATGTCGTCCTTGACGTTGGCCACGCCCAGGCAATTCGGGCCGCTGACGCGCACGCCGCTCTCACGCGCGAATACCGACAGACGCTCCTGTAAGCGTCGTCCTTCCACGGTGCCTCGCTCCGCGAAGCCAGCCGAAATCACGATCGCCGAGCCCACCCCTTTTCGCTGACACGCCTCCAACACCTCCATCACCTGGTCGTGCGGCACAATCACACCCGCGAGATCCGCGCTCTCGGGCAAGGCTTCAATCGTCGGATAGCACTCGACGCCGCCAAGCTCGGTGTATTTCGGGTTCACCGGATACACGCGGACACGGTCCTTCGACCTGAGCATGGCCGCCAGGAAGCGCCCGCCGTACTGCAGTCGCGGCGTGGCGCCCACGACCGCCACCGAGCGTGGATGGAGCATCTTGTGGATGGCCGCGTGCCCGCTGTCGGCGCAGGAGCTCACGCGACGGATTCAGACAGTCCGTAGAGCTTCGCGGCGTTGCCCACCAGCACCTGCCGTCGCTCGGCGTCGGGCACTTCGGATTTGGGAAAGCTGGTTTCGATGGCGTCCCAACTGCGCGGCCACGGCGAGCTCGCCTGCGGAAAGTTCGTTTCCCACAGAATGTTGTTCAGACCGATGTAGCCGCGCAGGTCGATTCCCGCACGATCGAAACATCCGGTCAGGTAGCACTGCCGCCGGAACAATTCCGAGGGTCGGGCCTCACCCGTGTCGAGGTGGAGTCGCTGGCGTTCGAACTCGTGGTCGGCCAGCTCCAGTTCGTACGCTCCCCAGCCCAGCGAGCTCTCGGCGAAGACCACCTTCAGCCCGGGATGGCGGACCAGGATGTGCGAATACAGAACGTTCGAGAACACCGAGATGGCGGCCAGCGGCCGATTGACCACGCTCAGCGCCGCCTGGAGTGCCGGCGACAGCTCCGGATAGAGCGGAAACTCCAGACGCTCGCTCGACCCCGAGTGAAAGCACACTGGCACCTGGAGCTCTTCACACACCGCCCAGATCGGATCGTAGACCTGCTCGTTGACGTGCGGCAGCTCGCGCAGCAGCATCGGCGTCGCGGGGAAGATCACACCGCGATGGCCCTTGCCGACCGCGCGGCGAATCTCATCGACCACCACTTCAACTGGCGCCAGCGGCGCCAGGCACTGCGCGACGAAACGTGGACTGGCGCTGGCCCACTCTTCGACCAGCCAGTCGTTGTACGCCTGCACGCACGCCAGCTCCAGCTCCGCATCCTGGAGCCGGCCGAACGTTTCACCCGCCATGCCGGCGACGGTCGGGTATAGCACGCTGACGTCGACGCCGTCGGCGTCCATCGCCTTCAAACGCTCGGACGGATCGTACGCCTGCGGTGGTATGTCCGACCAGTGTGCCGGGGAGGCGGCGCGATCCGACAGCAGTGCGCCGACCGAGCCGCGCCCCGTCAGCGGCAGCGTCTGGCCGTCCACGACCCAGCGCTCGGTTCCGTTCGACTGCTCCACGTGCGGAATCCGATCACCCCACTTTGCTTTTGAGAGCCGCTCCTCCCAGACACGCGGGTGCTCCACGACGTGATCGTCGACACTGATCAGGCCATATTTGAACTGCACCGGCCGTATCTCCCAGCAGACTACAGCTTGTACAGGCGCATGGCATTGCCGTACAGCAGCTGTTTGCGCTCGGCCTCCGGCACATTCTCCATCGCGCGGTCGACAAACCGCCAGGACTCCGGATAGGTGGACGTCGAATGCGGGAAATCAGATTCCCACATGATGTTGTCCAGCCCCACCTGGTGGCGTTGCTGGACGCCGACGGATTCGTACCAGAAGTCGACGTGGACCTGGCGGTGGAAGAGCTCACTCGGACGCATGGTGCGGCCTTCGGTCCACAGGTGGCGCCGCTCCCACTCGTGATCGCACGCTTCGAGAATGTAGTTGACCCAGCCCAATCCCGTTTCCGCGCACACCCATTTGAGCCGCGGATACATCTCCGGCAGCCCCGAGAACAGCAGGTTGGTGATGAGCTGCGCCTGCACCGCGAAGCTCCCGGACGAACCCGCGGCCTGGCCCTGCGTTTGCGTGTAGCCCTTCCAGCGCGGCACGCTCAGGCTCATGCCGGCGCCGGCGTGCCAGTGGACCGGCACCTCCAGGTCCTCGCAGGCAGCCCACAACGGGTGCCAGTACGGATCGTTGAAGTGCTTCAGACCTTTGTTGGCGTGATGCGGCTCGCCGACCATGACGATGCCGCGGTGCCCGAGGCGCACCGCTCGCTCGACTTCCGCGACGGTGACGTCGATGCCGTTCAGATACGGGATGATCGCCAGCGGAACGTAGCGGTCGCTGACCTGCACCCACTCGGCGAGCGCGTCGTTGTACGCGCGCACGCAATCGAGCTCGAATTCGGCATCCCCCTGAAAGAACGTCGTGCTCTGGATTGGATCGTTGGGAAAGACGACTTCGGCATCGAGTCGATCGCGATCCAGCGCCTTCAGGCGCTCGACCGGGTCGTAGACCTGGCGTGGCACCTGGTCCCAGCGCTGTGGGAAGGTTCGCCGCAGCGGGTCGTCCATCACCGTCGGGCAATTGACGACGCCGCGGTTGCCGACCATCTGACCATTCACGAACCAGCGCTGCACCGGGTAGTCGTAAGGAATCGCCATGTGCTCGCGTTTGGTGGTGTCCTCGAGGTGGGGGACGGCATCACCCCACTTCTCCTTCGACATCCTGCTGGTGAACGCGTCCTTGTCTAGCTGGGCGTGCGAATCACAACTGATCAGGCCATATTTGATGTTCACCATGGTGATGCTCCCGCCCCGGCAGTCTACACCCGCCGCCCGCGTCGCGCCTCAGGCCTGGCGGAAGGCAGCGATGCGCTCGGCGTTGGCGTGTCCGATCAGGTCCGCCACGCCGGGGTCGAGCTGACCCAGCAGTCCGCGGTAATACGCGACGAGCTGACTGACGTAACCCATCTGGTAGTGGGCGGGCGCAAACAGATCGAGACCAACCAGGAACCTGTCGGCATACTCGTCGAGGACGGCAGCCCACGCCGGGTCCAGCGTGCCATTGGGACGCAGTAGGACGGTCCCCGGACCAATCCACGGCGTGCGGGCCGACAGGTCCGCCACGACGTTCGGATTGCGTTGCAGGACGGCGCGGGCGGTCTCCGCTGGACCATGGCCCGCGTGGGCCCAGACGAACGTCGTATCGGCGGCCGCCTGGAACGCTCGCTCCAGCTCCTCGGCGAAGAACCACTCCTGGTGGATGTTGACGGGGACACCGAAGCGGCCCGCTGTCTGGTAGGCCCGTATCAACTCCGGGTGGTCAGCCGGCACGCTGTTTGCCGGCTCGGCGTAGTACCCGCCGCTCGCGCCGAGCTGGAACGCGGAATGGCGACAGATTACTTCGCCGAGTCCGTGCACGACGCCCGCGGTTAGCAATTGCTCCAACCCGTCCGGATGCACGTACGACGAATCCGGGTGCAGCGCGTTGGCGTATCCCTCGGCGAGAAACGGCACGATGCGACCCGCGAAACGGTCGTGCGCGTCGGCGGACAGCTGCCACGGATAACCGAACAGCAGCGCGCTCCGCACGCCGGCCGCGTCGTACAGGGCCATAAGCGCGTCGATCGTGACCCCCGCGTCCCAGTTCAGGTGGGCGTGCGCATCAACGAAGGGACCAGCATAGGCGTCCTCGGCCAGCGCCGCGCGCCCCCGCAGCGCCGCGAGCGCCCCAGAAGCCAGCAGCAGGCGCACCATCGCGCGGCGGTCCAGACGAAGCGACGCGAACATGCTGGCTACTTGATCCCGGACCACTGACCTTACACCCTGTAGGCATGCCCAACACGCCGCCAGTCACGGATGCTTCGAGTCGGTACGAAGTCGAACGGCGAGCCCGTCACGCGGAGCGCCCAGGCTTTCACATCACCGAGCTGCAGATCTCGCCCACCCAGCAGGTCCCGTGGCACTACCACACCAGTGCCCAGGACACCTTCTACGTCCTCGAGGGAAGCATCCGAGTCTACCTGCGCGAGCCGCGCGAAGAAGTCAACCTGGGTCCCGGCGAGACCTATTCCGTCAGACCGAAGCGCCCGCACCTGGTCACCAACACTGGCGCCACGTCCGCGACCTTCTTCGTACTGCAAGGCATGGGCGAGTACGACTTCGTGGCCGCCTCGTCATCCTGAGCGTGACCTCGTCGACGAGTCCGCCTCAAATTTTCTGCCCCGAGACCACCGAGAAGTCGCCAAACGTGTTGGTGACGGTCACCTGCCCGAAGCCCGCGCTCTCCAGCGCGGTGCGTAGCTCGGACGCGGTGAACTGTTTGCCCAGCGTGCCGATGCGCATTGACAGGCTGTACAGCGCCGGCGCCAGCGGCCCATCGCCAGCGTCGGTAAGCAGCATCTCGTGGATGAAGATTCGGCCACCCGCCGGCAACGCCGCGTACGCCCGCTGGATCAGCTCCGTGCGGTGCTCGAGGTCCCAGTCGTGCAGCACGCAGCTGAAAAAGACCGCGTCGTAGCCCTCCGGCCACGGCTCGAAAAACATGTTCAGCGCGAGCGTGTCCACCTGCGTCTCCACGCCGTAGCGCGCGATATAGCCTTGTGTGAGCTGACACACCGCCGCCAGCTCCAGCACGGTGCAGCGCAGCTCCGGATAGCGCTGCGCCAGCGCGATCGAGAAGCCACCCGCGCCGCCGGCTACGTCGAGCAGCCGCTGCACGCCGCTGAAATCCACGCTGCGGGCCATGCCCACGGCGGCCGCGAACGACAGGCCGTGCATCGTCCGGACTCCGGTTTGCACTCGTTCCACGTTGAGCTCGGCCTCGCTCCATTCGCGCACCACGTAGATGCTGGACCCCGCATCAGCTTCAACCGGCGCTGCCTTCGCTGGCGGCGTGGTGCGCGCCCCGTCGACTGCCGCCTTCAATCGCTCATAAATGTTGCGGCCCGCAAACCGGCGCAATGTGAAGCCCGCGTAGTACGGACTGGTCGGCAAAAGATAGCAGCGCGTCGCGTCAGTGATGTGGAACAGGCCGTCCTGAACGCGCATGAGCTTGACCGACGCCAGCGCCCCCAGCAGGATCTCCGCCCATTCGACCGTAATGCCCAGCCGCTCGGCCGCGCGGCTGGCGGCCAGCGGGGTCTCGGCGATCAATGTGAAGACTCCCAGCTCGTCGCATTCGGCAATCAGCGGCATCACGTGCGCCGAGAAATAGATGTCCCAGATCAGCCGCTGATCAGCCGTCGGTGGTTCGAGTGGCTGCTGAGGCGGCATGCGCGCCGATGGTACTGCCCTGTGGCGTGAAACTACCCCGCGGGGTGGGATCACCCGGCGGACAGCAGGGCTATGCTGAAAATTGAAGAGGTAGTGATGTCGACGGCAACGCTCGAGAACGCAACGATCACGATTGGCCGCGCCACACTCATTGTCGATACCTCAGCGAACGCCGAAGCACCCGCCGGAGTACTCGAAGACGTAGTGGGCCCCCGAGCGCAGGCAGCGCGCTTCAAATATCAAGGAATGGCCGATCCCCACTGGCGGGGCCAACCGTGCCGTGGTGGACGCTCGAACCCATGTCCCGAGCGCGCCGGCTCGGTCGAAGCTGGGCTGCACCCCACCGATTGTCGTCGCCCACCAACATAGGATGACCGCGCCTGGATGTCGGTGGCGCCGCATGCGCGTCCTTCGTCACCAGGACGCGCTCTCGCCTGGCCAGCCAGGCTAGCTCGAACCACGAGGTTGCGGCGACTGCCAGTTGTGGCAATTCGGGGTCCAGGTCAAATGGGTACGCAGCGTGGCATAATCGGTCATGGTGTAGCACCTTCTGGTTTGAGACGCTCGAAGGCTACATCGATGAAGGGGACCAGCCTATACGGTCCCCTTCTTGTTGCCGGTCGAACGGCGCACGCTGCGCGAAGCGCCCATCATGCGGGGGGTCGCCGCGGGAAGGAGCGCGGAGCGCAGCGGAGCAGCGACTGGCGGCGGGGGGCTGCAAGCTCCCCCGACCCTCGGCGGTATGAGGTCGCTCGCTAAGCGCTTGTCAGCGGTGCGGCGTTCGCCCGCAAAGCTTTCTTGTCGAACTTGCCGACCGACGTCTTCGGCACTTCGTCCACGAAGCGAACCTCATCCGGCAGCCACCATTTCGCGACGCGGGCGCTGAGAAAGCCGCGGATGTCGTCCGCGGTCAGGTCATCTCGATGCTCCGGGCGCGGCACCACGTATGCCACCGGCCGTTCCTGCCAGACGGGATGGCTCAACCCGATCACCGCCGCCTCCGCTACGCCTGGATGTCCCATGATCGCGTTTTCGAGGTCCACCGACGAGACCCACTCGCCGCCGGATTTGATGACGTCTTTGGCGCGATCGACGAGCGTGATGAATCCGTCGGGCGACACCTTCGCCACGTCGCCGGTGCGCAGCCAGCCATCCGCGGTGAAGCGGTCCGGATCGGCGCCGTTATGGTAGCCGCTGGCGATCCACGGACCACGCACGTGCACCTCGCCAAAGGCTTCGCCGTCCCAGGGCAGCGGCTCGCCGGTTGCCAGGTCCACGATGCGCAGCTCCACTCCGGGCTGGATGAAGCCCTGGGTAAGGCGGACCCGGAAGCGCTCGCTCTCGGTGAGGTGCTGACTGTTGGGTTGCGCGACGGTACACACGGGCGAGGTCTCCGTCATCCCCCACGCGTGCAGCAGCGGGATGCCCAGCTCGTCCATGCCACGCATCAGGTTTTCGGGAATCGCGGAGCCGCCGCACAGCATGCGTCGCACTCGCGGCAAGCGCCGACCGGTCGAGCGCAGCGTGGTGAGCAGGTTCATCGCGATGGTCGGCACGCCGCCAAGGATCGTGGCCTGTTCGGCTTCGGCCATGTCGACGAAGACGTTGCCGTCGCCGACCCACCGGTCGAGCATCACCAGCTTGGCTCCGGACATGCCGGCCGCGTACGGCAGTCCCCAGCAGTTAGCGTGGAACATGGGCACCGCCGGCAGGATCACGTCCGCCTCGGTGATGCCCATGCTGCCGACCTGCATCGCGCCCATCGTGTGCAGGAACTGTGAGCGGTGCGTGTAGACGACGCCCTTCGGGTTGCCGGTGGTGCCGCTCGTGTAGCACATCGCCGCGGGAGCGCGCTCGTCCACCTCTGGAAACTCGAATGCCTCCGGCTCGCCGGCGATCAGGCTCTCATAGTCGATCAGCTCGCCGAGCGTGTGTTGCGGAACCACCTCGTCGTCATCCGACAGGACGACGATGCGCTCGACGCCTTCGAGCCTGCCCTGCAGGTTCTGCAATACTGGCACCAGGCTCGCGTCGACGAAGATGAATCGATCGCCGCCGTCGCGAATGACGAACTCGAGCTGGCTTGCGAACAGGCGCATGTTCAGGGTGTGCAGCACGGCGCCGAGCAGTGGCACGGCCCAGTAGAGCTCGAGGTGGCGATAGTTGTTCCAGGCCAGAGTACCGACGCGGTCGCCCGGGCGGACTCCCATCCCGCGCAGGGCGTTCGCCAGGCGATACACGCGCTTGACCAGGTCGGCATTCGTGTAGCGATGGACGCCGCGCTCGCGGCGGGTAACGACTTCCTTCGGCCCGAACAGCTTCTCGACCCGCCAGAAAATGTGGTGCAGCGTGAGCGGATAGTCCTGCATCAGGCCTTCGATCGGGCGGCTGAGGCTGACGTTGTTGGCGAGGCTGGTCACGGTGTTCCCCCCAGACAGGCGGATGTGTGGCCGCAAGGTGTACAGGATGCGCGGCCTGAGTGGCCAGTTGGCCGCGGACCATCACGTTCGTCCCGGCATCAAATCACGCCCTCGTCCGCGAGCGCGGCGATCTCCGTTTCGGACATCCCGAGCAATTCACCGTAGACATAGACGTTATCCTCACCGTAGCCTGGCGCCCCGCGACCGATGGCTCCGGGAGAATAGAAGGGCGACTCACTCATTTTGACCGGCACCTCGTACACCGGCCAACGACCAATTTCCGTGCCGGTGACTTCGACCAGCCACTCCAGCGCGGCCAGTTGCGGGTCGTGTTCGTAGCGATCTTCTGGCG
>JAFAOS010000435.1 GCA_019247515.1 Chloroflexota bacterium
ACGCTGACCTGATTGAGCGCCTGCACGTGTCCGAAGGCTTTCGAGATCGAACGCACCTCGAGCAATGACTGTGTGTTCACCAGACCCGGTCCCGGGTGGCTGTGACCACCGGATTGAGCACAACAGGTGGGAGCGAGCCACGATCCAACTGGTCTCGCCCGGACTCCAGGTCCGACCTGACAATCGGCGGAAGGACGCGGTGAAAATCCGTCAGTTGTTGATAGGCATGTCCGATGCGTAGACCGGTTGCTTCGTCGTACGGCCGCGTCGCGATCTGCATACCGATCGGTAGACCAAGTCGATCGAAGCCAGCGGGAATGGTCAGCGCTGGGATTCCGGTGATGTCCATGACGGCGGTGGGTCGAGAAATGACATCAATCAGCGGCCGCTCCTCCGATCCAAGCTTCGCGACCAGTTGATCATGGCGCGGCGCGGTACACACGCCGCCTGGCACAATGAGCGCGTCGAACTGCGCGAATGCGTTCTGGAAATCCAGCTGTACTAGATGCCGGGCGCGGAGAGCCTTCAGGTAGTCCACTGCACTCGTAAATTGTGCTCGTACTAGAAGATGCTGAAATTCCTCGCCGTATTGCTCCAGACGATCGAACGTGACCTCATGGAGCGACGCGAGCTCGGCGTAGATGATCGTGAGCTCGATGGCGTGCAGATCAACACGGCGGGTCGACGGGAACGGCACTTCACCGACACGGGCGCCATGCTGCTCCAGCAGTCGAATGGCGGCACGGGTCGCCAGCTCGACCTGAGGGTCACACACCGCAAAGAACCAATCGGTTGGCACTCCGATGCGGATGCCGTCTAGTCCAGCGTTGATGCCACCGGCGTAGTCGTCGACCGGGGTGCTGGCGGATGTCGGATCGCGCGGGTCGGCACCGGCCATCACCCGCAGCACCAGCGCCGCATCCAGGGCAGAGCGCGAAAGTGGTCCGGCGTGATCCAGGGTCCAGGACAGCGGCATAATCCCGGTACGCGGGATGCGGCCGAACGTCGGCTTCAACCCGACGACACCGCAGAACGCGGCGGGAATCGCGATCGAACCACCCGTGTCGGTGCCGATCGCGATCGGTAGCTCGTGTGCCGCAACCGCTACCGTGGAGCCAGATGACGACCCCGCTGGCCAGCGATCGAGATCCCATGGATTGGAGCTTGTCGCGTTAGATCCCGCCGCGAACTCGAACGTATTCAGTTTGGCGACCAGCACGCCGCCCGCGGCCTCCAGGCGTTCGGCGAGTGTCGCGCTCTGAGTTGGCACGTACCCGGTGTATAACGGCGAGCCGCCGGTGCTGCGGATGTCCTTGGTCGCGATAATGTCCTTCAGGCCAAACGGGATGCCTTCGAGTGGCCGCGCCTCGCCTTCACGCCAGCGGCGCGTTGACTCCTCGGCCCGGGCAATCGAGCGCTCTACCAGTAGCGTGAGAACCGCCCCGACGGATGGATCCAGACGCTGGATTCTGCCAAGACATGCTTCGACGGCTTCAACTGGTGAAGCATCACCTCGGCGATAGAGGTCCAGCAGCTCCGCGGCGGTCAGGTCTGCGAGGCCACGAGCGGAGACGGTCGTCATGGCAGCCTTCCTCCATGCTGGATCCACTGCAGTGCCGTCGCCGGTTCGATATACGTTGGCACGTAGTCGAGGCGCACGGCGCGAAGACGATCGAGCTCTGGGCGGAATTTCGCGTGCATCTCCAGCGCGGTCGCAAGGCGTTCTGGAGCGATCTCGAGCCCACGGTCGGCGGCGATGGCACGGAGAGTCTCGGTGGTGGGCTGTGTCCAGATCGGCTCCGTGTCCATATCGGCACTCCTTGTTAGGCGCATATCCACACTGGCGTCGCGGGCAGGCACGAGTCGTCCCCGACCGGGCCGCGACTGCACGCTGCCATCGTCAAAAATTACCTCGCCCCGACTGACGGTGTAGCGCGGCCAACCGATGACCTCATGACCAGCGAAGGGGTCGAAGTCGGCATCAGAATGCAGAGCACCGCCCGGGACGATCTGTCGCTGGCGTGGATCCAGTATGCACAGGTCTGCATCCGACCCGAGTGCGATCACGCCCTTGCGCGGATACAGGCCGAAGATCCGCGCCGGGTTAGTCGCGACCAGTTCGACACATCGCTCAAGGCTGATGCGACCGGTTCGAACACCTTCCGAATACAGCATGGGCAGCATCGTCTCCATGCTGGCCGAGCCCTTCGGGACGGTGTCGAATGTATCGTCCGGTCGATATTTTTGCTCGCGAGTGAAGCCAACGTGGTCACTAGCAACAACATCGATCTCCCCGGTGGTCAGAGCACGCCAGAGCCGCTGGCGATCGATCTCCGAGCGGAGCGGTGGAGTGCCGATGTAGCCGGCCGCGGACGCGTCATCGGCATCAAAGGCGCGCTCGGTGAGATGCAGATAGAGCGGACGCGTTTCGACGAACACGCCGGCTCCCCGCGACCGCGCCAACAGCGCCTGATCCAGAGCCGCTCCGCAGGAGAGGTGCACCAGGTAGGCCGGCACGCCGGCCACAGCCGCCATGCACAGCGCGAGCGCCGTGGCGGCTACCTCAGCTTCTGCAGGCTTGGAGGCGGCATAGAACCGGGGTGAAGTACGGTGCGATTTGAGCAAAACGTGCCGCTGATATTCGATGATGGCTGCATCTTCGCAGTGGAACATGGCCACGCCGCCGAGGCTGCCGAGCTTCCCGAGGACCCGGAGGTAGTCAGCCGCGCGCGCCTGAAAATCTGGCAGCGACGTGTAGAACTTGAAGGAAGTGAAGCCGGCGCCAACCAGATCCCCAAGCTCGTGGAGCACGGTTTCGCGGAAGGTGGTGACTGCCACGTGGAGCGCCACGTCCACGTGCGCACCGGCGGCTGCCGCGGCGCAAACTCGGTTGGTTGCCTGCAGCAGCGATTCGTCGCCCAGCGCATAGACGAAATCACAGACGGTCGTGATGCCGCCTGCCGCGGCGCCGCGTGTCCCCGAGGCGAAGTCGTCTGCTGGTCGGCGCTCGTCGGGAAACGGCCACTCACTGTTCAGGTGCGTGTGCGCGTCGATGACACCGGGTAGGACCAGCAGCCCGGTGGCATCGATGACCCGCTTAGCGGGCAGCGTCGCGCCACCAATACCAACGATGAGACCGTCACGCACCGCCACGTTCGTGGCACGAGTACCGTCGGCGGCGACCACGGTTCCGCCGCGGACCAGCAGGTCGCAAGCCGACTGGCGGCTCACACCACCGCAAGCCCGCGGTCGCCGCGCGGATCGGAACCGCCTTCAAGGCTGCCATCCGGATGACGCAGCACTGCCGCCAGCCGCGCCGTGTACCAGTCGAAGCGGATGCGATGGCCCCGCCGAGCCAGTCCGAGCAGCGGCTGAGGTGAGAAATGCGGCTCGACGATGACCATGCGCGGCTCGTCTTCCGTGTGGACCCGGTCGACCGAAACAGCGTCCGCCAGCGGCATGCCGAAATCCAGGACATTGAGCAGCGCCTGGATCACCGCGGTCACTTTGCGGGCGCCAGCCGGCGACCCGATCATCAGGAATACTTTGCCATCGCTGTTCAGGAAGAGTGCTGGACCGCCGCCGGTGACGGGCCGTTTCCACGGCGCAATGGAGTTGCGTCGGCCAGGCACCGGGTCGAACATGCTCATGTGGCAGTTGTGCTGGAAGCCCAGTCCTGGATTGACCACGCCGGAGGACATACCCAGCGAGTGCGTAATCGCAGCGGCATTGCCGGCTCGATCGACCACGCTGACGTGGGTGGTCTCGTCCGCCCGACCCGCCAACGTGGGCACCGCCGGCATGTCGAGCTCACGTCCTTCCTCGATCGCTTGCCGCATCATTGCCGCGTAGTCCGGTGAGAGGAGACGAGCCTGCGGGACATCGACGAAATCCGGATCGCCAAGCACCGCCATGCGGTCGCGGAACCCGACGTGCATCGCGCGTACCAGTCGGTCAAGGTACTCAGGCGAGTTCCAGCCGAGAGAGGCGAGGTCCCACGGTTCGAGGATGTTCAGGATCTCCAGTGTGATGAGTCCGACAGTAGGTGCCGGTTCGGTAAGCACCTGTAGCCCGCGAAAGCTCGTCGTCGCCGGATCGCACACATCGGCGGTGAAGCGGCGGAGATCCTCCGCACTGAGCAGCCCGCCATGGGCCTGGAAGTCGCTGACCATCATCTGGGCGGTATCACCCTCGTAAAACTCGGCTGGGCCCTGTTCGGCCAATCGCTCAAGCGTGTGGGCGTAATCGATCTGAACCAGGCGCTCGCCGATTTCGTAGACGCCCCCGTCGGCGTGCAGATAGATGGCCCGGCAGCTGGGAGTGTGCCCGAGTACCGCCGGTCCGTCGAGCGACTCCAGGAAATTCAGCATGCGGTCCGTACGCTGCATCCACAGCCGGTACAGGTACGGGTAAACCTCGAAGCCCTCAGCCGCGAGGCGGATGGCCGGCTGAATCAACTGCCGCCAGGAGATGCGCCCTGAGCCAAACTGCTGCAGCGCGGCTTCGGCACCGCGCACGAAACCGGGCACCATGGATGCCTGGTAGCCCAGCCGATTGAGCTGGCCCTCGACGCTCCACAGCGCACCCCACCGGCTGGCCGGTTGCCACATATCGGCGCGCGCGTCCAGCGGCGCCCGACCGCCAGCCATGATGACTTTCGTCAGTCCGCGCGCAGCGTCGTGGAAGATACCATGGAAGCCGCCAGCAATGCCGCAGTAGATCGGATCGACCACACCCTGCGCGAACGCCGTCGCGATCGCGGCGTCAGCGGCATTACCGCCGGCGCGCAGTATTTCGGCGCCGGTCTCCGCCGCCAGGCTCTCCACGCAGGCGATCAGCCCTCCAGAAGAGCTGGTCACGCTGCCGTTCGAGGACATCGCTGTGAACCGCTCACTGCTGATTGAGCATCGCGGCAACCGTCGCCGCCGCGCCCGAGACGTCGGCCATCTTCTCACCAGCATCCAGACGGCGTTTGAGCTCCGGCTCGCGCGCCTCGCGGATGGAGAGCGTCGCCGCGAGCTCGGCCGCGCCCGTTGGACGGACGAAAAAAACACCGTCGCTGTCGGCGAAAACGATGTCCATCGGGTGGACCACGGCACCGCCTACCTGAATAGGAAGCAGTAGCGCGCCCTCCAGGCCCAGGCGGCGTCCGGTGATGGAGCTTGTCTGACCGCAGTAACACCACACTGGAGGACCTGAGGCAGTGATCTCTTCCCAGTCAGTGATGGGCCCGTCGACAATGACCCCGGCCACGCCGGCGCGCATCGCGGCATGCGCGACCACACCCCCCCAGCAGGCGCGCGTGCGCTCACCGCACGTGTCGATCACGAGCACATCTCCAGGTTGCACCAGGTTGAGCGCATAGTGCACAGGAGTCGCGTCCAGTCGCGGGATGCGGACGGTAAACGCTGGACCCACGACTTTCTGTGGTCGGGTGAGCGGCTGGAGGCCGGCCGCGAAACCGAAGTCAGTCAGATGACCAAGTGAACCGGTCGTGACGTGCCGAAAGGCCTCCAGTGTCGCGTTGAACTCTTCCGCTGGTGCCGGCCGGTCGCCGATAACGAACGTCTCCCGAGCGCCGGGCGTGTTGACGACGGTCATTTCGAAGCTCCAATGCGCCGCTCCTGCCCACCCCGAACGCGATCCAACCATCCCGAGCTGAGATAACCACGCGCGGCCTGGTCGATCAGGACGGCGCCCATGATGATGATGCCGACGACGACCTGCTGCCAGAACTGAGAGACGTTCAGCAGCACCAGGCCGTCGTTGATCGTGACGATGATCATCACTCCGCCAAAAGTGCCGAGCAGCGAACCAACGCCGCCATTCAGCGACGTCCCACCGATGATGACCGCGGCGACGGCCGGCAGCAGGTCCTCGGCACCGTAATTGCCACTGCCCGCGCCGAGTCGGGAGGTGATGATGACTCCCGACACACTAGCCAGAAAAGCGCTGAGCGCCAGGACGCCGACCACAATGCGGTTCGAGTTGATGCCGACAACGTTCGAAGCCGCTCGGTTGCCTCCGACCGCATAAATGTGGAGTCCGAAGACGGTGTGGTTCAGCATGAAATAGAGCAGCACGTAGAAGACCACCACCACGGCGATGGCCAGTGGAACGGGGCCGACTCGGCCGGTGCCGATCACCTGATATGCCACGGGAAAACCCGTGACCGGCTGTCCGTTGGTCAATAGAAACGCTGTGCCCTGGACGATTCCGAGCATGGCGAGGGTGGTGATGAAGGTCGGCAAGCGCGCGATCACACTGACCAGCCCACTCACGACTCCGGCAAATGTTCCGCAAGACAGGCCAACCAGGATCGCCAACGGCCACGGCATGCCGACCTTGATCACCAGCAGCGCGACTATCGAACCGACGAAGGCCTGCATCGCAGCGAACGACAGGTCGATCTCTCCGGCGATCAGCACGATCGTCAAGCCGGCGCCGACGAGGGATAGCGTCGATGCCGCGATCAACAGGCTCCGCACGTTCTGAACCGTCAGAAAGAACGGTGACGCGATAGTGAGCACAATCCACATCACCAGCAGCGCCACATAGACGCCGATGACCTGAGAGCTAGCCCGCGGCCGGCGCACCCAGGCGCGACGCTCCTTGGCCGCGTCGTCGCCGAGTGTGCCAGCCTCGGTCAGGACATTCGACAACTCAGGAGTTGCAACCAGCTTGAGCCGCCTGAAGTCGCGCCTGGACGTCAACACCCGGAGGATTCGGGATAGAACCGTCCAGGTATCCCTGCGCGGTCGGCTGATCGATCGGTATCGCGCTAGCATTCACCTGACTGACTTGCTCTCCCTGCTGCAGTTTGAGCGCGGTGTCAATCACGGCGATGCCGAACGGCTGGCCAGCAAGTAGCACGGTAAAGCCGAGCTGGCCATTGAGCACGGCTGCCATCGCCTCGCACGTGCCATTATGGCCTGCGACTACAACCTTGCCCGTCATGCCCTGCTGGTCCACGGCGCGCACGATGCCCATCGCAATGTCATCGTTCAGGCCATACATGCCCTGAATATCTGGATGCGCAGTGAGAACTTCCAGTCCGACTTGATAGCCCGTGTCGCGATCGTGCCCGCCCGGCACGCTGGCCACCAGCTTGCAGTTCGGACAATCCGCGGCTAGCTGCGACTTGAAACCTTCACCGATGGCCGTGGCAGCCTCGTCGCCCGGCGGTCCCTCCAGGAAACCGACATTGCCGGAGCCGTTGAGCGTCTTGGCCATCCAGCCGCCGATCAACTTACCATCGTTGTTGAAGTCCAGCGATACCAGCGCATCGTTGTGCGCGGTTTCAACACACGCAAAGATACAGATGGTCTTGATACCGGCGTCGTTCGCTTGCTGAATGCAGGTGGCGGTGCCAGCGGCGTCGAGTGTGTCATAGGCCAGCACGTCGACCTGCGAGTTGACTATGCGCTCGCACGCATTCAGCCAGGGTCCGGTCTCCGACGTTCCACCTTCCAGGATCTCGACGTTGCCGAGGTCCTTGGCATGAGCCTGCGCGCCGAGATAGATGTCGTTGATCGTCTGATTGGTCAGGTCCGGCAAGACCAGCCCGAGTCGCAGGTGTTCCGCCTGTGCGCTGGGTGCGGCTGCCACCGGCTGCAAAGTCAGTAAGAGAAGTGCGCACGCAAGCGAAGACGCCGCCCAGGCGTGCCTCCTAACGGAAGAGAACCCGAGACCACGACGATGTGTCCAGTGACCTGCATACTTCAACACGCCAAAAGCTCCTTTCAGCCTCCCCGAGGCCGTTACACAGCGCTGCCCTGGCTCATTGCGATGGACCCGACCTCCTGCGCGGACCTACCAGACTTGCCATCCTTTCCACAGAGTTGATCGCGCAAGCGTGCTTCGCCCTCGTCGATGAGCGTGGCGGCGAGGGCTTCGGCGTGCGTGTAATCCTGCGCCCGCAGTGCCTCCGCGATCTCGGCATGGCGTCGATAGAAGACGGATGGCGCCAGACGCTCACCGTACCAGGCGCGCGTTAGACGGAGCTCGGTCTGCACGTTGCGATAGAAGCGGCTGAGCCGCGGGCTCTCGAGTGGAGCCACGAGAGCTTCGTGGAAGCGCAGATCGGCGATGAGCACATCGTGCATGTCGCCGCGTTCAGCGGCATCCGCCATCTGGCTGCACGCCAACCACACCTCGTCCAGCCAACCGTTGCTGGCGCCGGCGGCGGCTCGTACACCGGCCAACTCAAGGAGGCGGCGCACCCGATAAGCATCCGCCAGCTCCTCAAGATCGAGCTCGGCGACCGTGGTCCCATGGTGGAAGTTCAGGCGAACCAGTCCGTCAGAAGCGAGGATCTGCATCGCCTCGCGCACGGTGTTGCGCGAAACCTCCAGGGCGGCGGCGAGCGCCTGGTCGCGCAGACGCGTGCCGGGCGCGACCTCGCCGCGCAGGAGCTGCTCCCGAATCGCGGCGGCGACTTGCTGGGCGGAGCTGGCGCGATGGACGCGAAGGCCCGCGAGAGCTGCCACGCGGACCATTGTCAGGAACGTGGAGCGCGAGGTCAACAGTTGGATTGTTCAACAAAATCCCGCTAGTCGCTGATGCCGGCGTCGGCGAGGGCCTGTTCGAGGAGCAGCACCCCGCCGTTGCCCACCGGCCAGCCCAGGTACAGGATCGTCTGCGCGCACAACTCGCGAATCTCGATCCGCGAGAGCCCTGCGCGCCGCGCCGCTGCCAGATGACGATGGAGCTGGTCAGTCAGCCGCAAGCCGAGCTGGACCGAAACCGTCACCAGTGCCCGATCGCGCAGGCTCAGTTGGGGACGCAGGTAGGCGCGCCCGTAGCCGTGTCGCACCTCGAAGTCGGAGAGCTGTGGGTCGATAGCTCGCATCCGAGCCCGACGCTGGTCGTAGAGCTCACCGTGCAGCTGTCGGCCACGAGCGAGTCCCCGCTCCTCGAGAACGGCCTCATCGTCCGGCGCCGCCGCCCGCGGCGGATCGGGATGCGGCCCAAGCACGGAGAGGAAGGTCTCCTGGCAACGTTCGACCGCCGCTAGGCCGCCATACAGGTACAGCGGCCACACGATTTCGCGCACCTGGTCAGGCGTGCAGCCCGCTTCCATCGCGCCGCGCAGCTGACTCTCCAGCAAGTGGGGAGCACGGCCGTCACCCGCCAGAGCAGAGGCGAGCCCGAGAGTGCGATCGCGCGAACTCAGGCCCGGGCGCGTCAGCAGCTGGCCGAAGCCAAAGCCATCGATGTGGTCGGCCAGCTCGGCATCGAGCCGGGCGAGGCTGTCGATTAGAGCCTGGTACCCATCGCCGAGCAGCGAGCGTCCCATATTGGTCATCGGGCACAACCCTCCCGCGTTGAAATGCCCAGGATTATCCCGTCACGCGACAGGTTCTCTCGCGGCCAGCATTGCGGCCATTTTCGGATGCCCTCCAGATGTGGCGGCCTTCAAGCGAGCGATCAGCGTGAGCGGTGTGGACCCGCTCCGAGGGACCCGGTCGGAACCTTTGGTCACGCGCCGACTGCAGCTCCGGGGACGACATGTGTGGCGTCCGATTGTTCACAAGCCATCATCTGACACGCCTGGCAGTGACTGGCTCCCAGAATGTCGTACTCCAGTCGCCGAAGGCGCTCTTCGGGAACACCTTTGCTCACCAGGAACTCCCGATCAGTGGCCCACCGCTCCTCCGGACTCCGCGCACCGGAGGCGTCGGACCGGTGGTCAACTGTGGGCGCGGCCTGCAGTTGCTCTGTCTCGCGTGACCGCGGTGACGCCAAACCCGCGAGTTCGAGGGTGACAGGTCGACCATCCATCGCGACGGCTACTGCTTGCAGAATGACTGGCTGCTCCAGATCTTCAGGAAGCAGCGCACCCTCGAGCACCAGGGTTCCACTAGTGGGGTCGAAGCTAGCGGTGCCGGTGTTTCGGAGACGGGCGATGAGTGCCGGAGCGACTTTCACATCCGCGCGGAGTAACGGGTCACGCACCGCACGCCACACCCGCCGACCTACTTCGAGCGATGATTCTGAAGAGGCATCTTGTTGTGCCGAATCCGACGCCAACGGTAGAGCAACTGCGCTCGTGAGGGGTAGCGCGACCTGTCGTGGGTCAGCGTGAACAACGATCTCAGCATCTGTGTCGGAGGTGGACGCCTCTCCGGCTAGTTCGGCGCGTGCCGCAGCGCGCGCGGGTTCATCGATGGGTTTAGCTCCGGTATTCCGGGTTCCGGAGTTCCGGGTTAGGGTGAAGCCGGCTTCGCGACCATCGACGTTTTCGTGCGGCCGGCTTCGCGACCATTCGTTGGTGACGAGGCCGGCTTCGCGACCATCGGTAGCCGGCTTCGCGACCATCGATAAATCGCCATTGGTGACGAAGCCGGCTTCGCGACCATCCAGCGTTCGTCGTGGCCAGCGATCTGGATGCAATTCCCACCAGCTTGGCCGAGCTGGGCGGTTGCGCCCAGCTCGCATTCCCTGGCTCTCCTCGGTGATGTAGCCAAGATCCCTGTGTGTCTTGAGAACGAGCTGGACTTGACGAGCAAGCACGCCAGTAAGCATCGCTAGCCTGTCCACAGTTGGGCAGCAGCGGTATCGCCCACGATCGCGCGTTGGGTTGGTGTGTTTCGCCATGGCCATGAGCACCAGTCGCTGCGCTGTCTCGCTCACCTCAAGTACAGGCTTGCCGTGCTTGTCTATGCGCCCGGCGCGTTTGCCCTCGGTAAGAACAATCGGCGGCAATTCGAACTGCCAGATGGCGTCGTAAAGGGCGCCCGTGTGCCATTTCTGCGGCTCCG
>JAFAOS010000462.1 GCA_019247515.1 Chloroflexota bacterium
CTGTGGCACGTCATCGGGTAGTTCACGACGCCGTCCTCGTCGCGCGGCGTCGGCGACAAGCGCACCAGCCGCGGCGCGGCGTCCGCCAGGGCCAGCGCGGCCTCACGCTCGATCGCCGTGTGGACGCAGCCGCCGCCCACCCAGCCAATCGGCTTGCCTTCGCCAAAGAGCAGCGCGCGATCGCCGGGTTTGGCCGACGCCGGCCGCACGCTGCGCACCACGGTCGCGAGCACGAACGGTCGACCCGCGTGGCGCAGGGCGGCCGCCTGCTCGAGGAGCTCGCCCGCGGTCGTGCCGCTCAAAGGGCAACACCCTTGTCTTTGAGGATGCGCCAGATTCGCGGCGGCGTCATCGGAATGTCGACGTGGGTGACGCCCAGGTGGCGCAGAGCATCCACGACCGCGTTCACGATGGCTGGCGGCGCGCCGACGGTCGCCGATTCACCCACGCCTTTGGCGCCAAGCGGATGGTGCGGACTCGGCGTCACGGTACGATCGGTTTCCCAGCGGGGCGTTTCCATTGCTGTCGGCACCAGATAATCCATGAGCGTGCCGCCGTGCATGTTCCCGTCGCCGTCGTACCAGATCTGCTCGTACAACGCCGGCGCCAGACCCATCGTCAAACCACCGTGGACCTGGCCCTCGACGACCATCGGATTGATGACCGTGCCGCAGTCGTCAATCGCCACGAAGCGGCGCACGTGCACCTCACCGGTGCCGCGGTCGATGTCGACGACGGCGATGTACGCTCCGAACGGGAAGGTCAGATTCGGCGGATCGTAATAGCAGACCGCCTCCAGCCCGGCCTCCATTCCGTGCGGATGATTCGTGTACGCCGCGAAGGCCAGGTCCGCCATGCTCTTGGCACGTTCGGGGGCGCCTTTGACCTGGAACTGGTAGTCCTTCCACTCCAGGTCCTCGACGCTGACCTCCAGCAGGTGGGCGGCCAGGTGGGCCGCCTTGTCGCGAATCTTGCGCGCCGCGATGGCTGTCGCCGCGCCAGCCGTCGGCGTGCTGCGGCTGGCGTAGGTGCCCAGTCCGTAGGGCGCGGTGTCCGTATCGCCGTGCTCGACCTCGATGCTGTCCACCGGCAGGCCCAGCTCTTCGGCCACGATCTGGGCGAAGGTCGTCTCGTGGCCCTGACCCTGTGTCTGCACGCCGATGCGCACGATGGCCGAACCGGTGGGATGGACGCGGATTTCGGCGCTGTCGAACATCTTGATGCCGAGGATGTCGAAGGTGTCCGACGGTCCGGCTCCAACAATTTCGGTGAATGTCGAAATGCCGATGCCCATCAGCTCGCCGCGCGCGCGTTTCTCAGCCTGTTCCCTGCGCAGATCGGCGTAGCCGATTTTCTGCATCGCCTTTTCGAGCGCCGCCGGGTAATTGCCACTGTCGTATTCCCAACCCAGACACGAGCGATACGGAAACTGCTCGGGTTGGAGGAAATTCCGCGTGCGCAGCTCAGCCGGATCCATGTCGAGTTTCTGCGCCAGCGCGTCGACCATCCGCTCGATGGTGTGCACGGCCTCTGTCACGCGGAAGGAACAGCGGTAGGCGACGCCACCGGGTGGTTTGTTGGTGTACACCCCATCGACTTCCACAAAAGCCGTCGGCATGTCATACGAGCCGGTGCAGATTGAGAACAGGCCCGCCGGAAACTTCGACGGGTTCGCCGCCGCGTCCGCCGCGCCATGATCCGCCAGGGTCTTGATGCGGAGCGCCCGCATCTTGCCGTTCTTGTCGGCGGCCAGCTCGGCGTGAATGTGATAGTCGCGCGCAAATGAATCCGCCTGCAAGTTCTCGGTGCGGTCTTCGATCCATTTGACCGGCTTGCCAGTGGTCAGCGCGGCGACGACAGCGCACACGTAACCCGGATACACCGGCACCTTGCCACCGAATCCGCCGCCGATATCCGGCGAAATGACGCGGATTTTGTGCTCTGGAATCTTCGACACCAGCGAAAAAACGGTTCGGATCGCGTGCGGCGCCTGGGTCGTCATCCACACGGTGAGCTTGCCGCTGACCCGATCGACGCTGGCGACGCAGCCGCACGTCTCGATGGAGGCGACGTGAATGCGTGGAATGTAAATGTCTTCGGCCACCACCGTGTCCGCCGCGTCGATAACTCGCTGCGTGGCCTCGCGGTCGCCCGCCTCCCAGTGCCAGATGTGATTGGACTTCGTGTCCTTGTCCGGTCGGACCAGCGGCGACTCCGGCTGGAGCGCTCTGGATGGATCGATCACGGGCTCCAGTGGCTCGTACTCGACCTCCACGGCGGCGGCGCCATCCGCCGCGGCGTAGCGCGATTCGGCGACGACCACCGCGACCTCTTGCGACTGGTAGACGACGTGATCGGTCGGCAACACCATCTGCGTGTCGCTCATCAGTGTCGGCATCCAGGCGAGTCCGGCTGCCTCCAGATCTTTGCCGGTGACGACCGCCGCCACGCCCGACACTTTGAGGGCTTCGGCTGCGTCGATGCTCTTGATGCGCGCGTGGGCGTATGGGCTGCGCACGATGTCCATGTACAGCATGCCCGGCAGCTTCAGATCGTCGATGTAGTTGCCGCGTCCGCGCAAGAAGCGTGGGTCCTCCTTGCGACGGACGCTGTGTCCCATCCCGCGGATCGTGGCGCTATCCGGCATGAGCTGCCTCTGCCTCCTGAGTGCTGACGGCGATTTCGCCGCGCAGCTTCGCGGCGCCGTACTGAATGGCTTTGACGATGTTGACGTAGCCGGTGCAGCGGCACAGGTTGCCGGAAATGCCCCGCCGTATATCCGCTTCGGTGGGATTCGGGTTCGAGGCAAGCAGCGCCTTTGACACCATCAGCATGCCTGGCGTGCAAAAGCCGCACTGCAGGCCATGCTCTTGCCAGAAACCCTCTTGCAGCGGGTGCAGCTCGCCATTCTGTTCGAGACCCTCCACGGTCTCAATGCTGCAGCCGTCGACCTGCACGCCCAGGACGGTGCACGATTTGACCGGGACACCGTCGAGAATAACGGTGCACGCGCCGCAGTTGGAGGTATCGCAGCCAATGTGCGTGCCCGTGAGGTTCAGGTCCTCTCGCAGCAGATGGACCAGCAGAAGACGCGGCTCGACGTCCACGCTGTGCGGCTGGCCGTTCACCGTGACGGTGATGCTGACGCGCGCCACCGGTTCGAGGTCGGTCATGCGGCGCCTCCTTGCGCGCGGGCCAGCGCGCGACGCAGTGCGCGCCGAGTCAGCTCCGCAACCATCGCTTGCTTGTAGTCGATTGGACCACGATCGTCCTCGAGAGGGTCGGATGCCTCCATCGCCAGTTGGGCCGCCTGATTGATGTTGTCGGGCGCCAGCGGCTTACCGACGAGAAATGCCTCGGCCGGCGTCGCCTTGATGCTGGTGGAACCGGCGTTACACAAGCCAATGCCAGCCTGTTGCACGTTGTCGGCCTCATCCAGTGCGATCTGCACGCCAACGCCGATCACCGCGTAGTCGCCCACTTTGCGCTCGAGCTTCTCGTACGCGCCACCCGAGCGCGGACGTGGCAACGGCACGCGCACCTCGGTAATCAGCTCGTCTTCGGCGAGCGAGGTCGTCAGGATCGCGACGTACAGCTTGGTGAGCGGGATGGTGCGATCTCCGCGTGGGCTGCTGGCGACCACGCTTGCGTTGGCGGCCAGCAACGCCGCGGGCCAGTCGGCGGCCGGATCGGCGTGCGCAACGGCGCCAGCCAGCGTGCCGCGGTTACGGACGAGAGGGTCGCCAATGCCGCGGGCAGTGTCCCACAACAGCGGATACCTGGCGCGGATCAACTCCGAGCGTTCGAAGTCGACATGGCGGGCGAGAGCGCCGACGCGCAGTTGAGCCGCTTGCTGGTCCTCACGTATGTAGTCCAGGCCCGGAATCCGGTTGATGTCGACCAGCACCGGCGGCGTGGCCAGGCGCAGCTTCATCAACGGCAGCAAGCTGTGGCCGCCCGCGAGTACTTTCGCATCCGCGTGCGACGCCAACAGGTCAACTGCCTCAGCCACGGTGCGCGGGGCCGCGTACCTGAACGAAGCAGGTATCACTGAGTACCTCCTGAGGCCAGGCACGCTACACCCGCCCTGAGCGACAGGGCAACTAATCCAGGGCGCTGTCTCAGGCGGACGCAGTCCGTTGGGCGTTGACCATGCCGGTGTTGAAGCCGAGCCAGTGCATGCGGCCCAGGTGCCGGGCGTGCTCGACCTTCATGCAGCGGTCCATGACGACGTCCAGCCCGCCTGCCTCGGCGATCCGCGCGCCCTCGGCGCTGATCACGCCAAACTGTAGCCACAGCGCGTCCGCGCCAATCTCGACGGCTTCGCGCGCAACCTCGGGTACGAACTGCGGCGCACGAAAGACGTCCACCACGTCGACGTGGAATGGGATGTCCCTAAGAGTGGCGTACGCCTTTTCGCCGACGGCCTCCGTCTCGCGCGGATTGACCGGCACGATCCTGTATCCGTGGCGCTGGAGATAGAAACCAACGAAGTTGCTCGGACGCAACACGTTCGACGAGAGTCCGACAATCGCCACGGTGCGCGCGGTGTGCAGGATCTTGCGAATGACCCGCGGGTCTTGAAACTTGCGGATCTCGGCTGCCGACGAGCGATCGGGCAGCGCGCAGACCACGCCGGTGTCGGTCACGCGACCACCTCGCTCGCGACGCCATCGCGTGCGGTCGAGCGGGCGGAGCTCGCGGCGTCCAGCCCGCGCTCCAGATCCCAGAGCAGGTCGTCGAGCGTCTCGATCCCGACCGACAGGCGGATGGTGCCCGCGCTGATGCCGGCGGCCACCAGCTCCTCGTCGCTCAACTGGCGATGCGTGGTGCTGGCCGGATGAATGACCAGGCTCTTGGCGTCGCCGACGTTGGCCAGGTGGCTCCAGAGTTGGAGTGTCTGAATGAAACGCCGCCCAGCTTCACGCCCACCCCGCAGGTCGAACGCGAAGACGGCGCCGGAGCCCCTCGGCAGATACTTCGCGACCAGGGGCTGATACGGGCTGTCGGGCAGTCCGGCGTACCGCACGCTTTCCACGGCCGGATGCTGCTGCAAGAAGCGTGCGACGCCCAGCGCGTTTTCGACGTGCCGCTCCATTCTCAGCGGCAAGGTCTCCAGACCTTGCAGAAAAAGGAAAGCGTTGAACGGACTCATGCAGCCGCCGAGGTCACGCAGCGACTCGGCGCGCAGTTTCATCAAGTAGCCATACATGCCAAACGTGTCGTGAAACGCCAGGCCGTGATAGGCGGGCGACGGGTCGGCGACGATCGGAAAACGCCCGTTTGACCAGTCGAAGGTGCCACCTTCGACGACCACGCCGCCGATGCTGGTGCCGTGTCCGCCGATGAACTTGGTGGCCGAGTGGACCACGATGTCCGCGCCGAACTCGATCGGTCGACACAGGTAGGGTGTGGCAAAGGTGTTGTCGATCATGAGCGGCGCGCCGACGCCGTGGGCGACATCGGCCACTGCCTGAATGTCCAGCACGTTGCCGCCGGGGTTGCCGATCGTTTCCCCGAACAGCAGCTTCGTCTCGTCGCGCAGGGCGTCTTGCCAGGCTTGAATGCGGTCCGGGTCGACGAAAGTCACCTCCAGTCCCAACTTGCGCGAGAGGTGCTTGAGCTGGGTGACCGAGCCGCCGTAGAGCGCGGCGGAGGCGACGACGTGGTCGCCAGGTTGGAGCATCGTGAACAGCGCGGCGGCCTGCGCCGCGAGTCCGCTCGCGAAGGCCACGCCGCCGGCGCCGCCCTCCAGGTTGCCGACGCGCTCTTCGAAGGCGGCTACGGTGGGATTCATGATGCGCGAGTACGTGTTGCCATACTCCTGGAGGTTGAAGTAGGCGGCCGCCGACTCGCTGTCTTCAAAGACGAAGCTGGTCGTCTGGAAAATGGGCACCGCCCGCGCACCGGTATGCGGGTCCGGGCGTTGTCCGGCGTGCACGGCGCGGGTGTCGAAGCCAAAGGCGCGCGGGTCCAGATCAGTCATCGTTGGCTACCTTCTCCAGGAACGCGGCGATGATAGGCGCCTGCTGGCGCTCGTCCAGGAGAAACGAGTCGTGCCCGTAGCTCGCCTGAATCTCGTGATGGACGACCGATTTGCCGCTGGCTCGCAGCGCCGCCTCGAGCTCGTAGGCGTCGTGGGGTGGGTACAACCAGTCGGAAGAAAATGACATCAGCAAATAGTGCGCCTTGACGCCCGCCATGGCACGTTCGAGCTGGCCCTCGCCGTGGTCGCGCGCCAGGTCGAAGTAGGTCAGCGCGCGCGAGATGTACAGGTAGCTGTTGGCGTCGAAGCGGCTGGCAAACCGTTCCGCCTGGTACCGCAAGTAGCTTTCGACGGCAAAGTCAGGCTCGGTAAGGGTAAACGAGTAATCGGCGCGATCCTGCAGGCGGCGCGCGAACTTGTCGCGCATCGACTCGGCAGACAGGTACGTGACGTGGCCGACCATGCGCGCGATCCCGACGCCAGCGGTCGGCGCGCGGCCGGTGTCGTAATAAGAGCCACCTTGCCAATCCGGATCGGCCATGATGGCGTTGCGGGCGATGGCGTTCCAGGCGACGCCCTGGCTGCCGAGCCGAGCGGTGCTGGCGATCGAGATGCAACCACGGATGCTGTCGGGGTAGGCGACGGTCCATTCGAGGGCTTGCATGCCGCCCAGTGAGCCGCCGCCGGCGGCCAGCAGCGAATTGATGCCGAGCACGCGCAGGGCCTGCTTTTCGGCGCGGACCATGTCGCCGACCGTCAGGACGGGAAAGTCGAGCGCATACGGTTGACCGGTGGCGGGGTTAATGGAGCTCGGGCCGGTTGACCCGCGGCACGATCCGAGCAGGTTGGTGCAGATGACGAAATAGCGGTTCGTGTCGAAGGCCTTGCCGGGGCCGATCATGCCATCCCACCAGCCGAGTCCACCGCGAGGTCGAATCCCGCGATCGTCGGCGCCGAAACCGTCCACGGCGCTCGGCGCGTCAGGCTCTTCGCTGTAGCCGGCCGCGTGCGCGTCGCCGCTCAGCGCGTGACACACGAGCACGACGTTGTCCTTGTTGGGCGCCAGGTTGCCGTACGCCTCGTAGGCGATGCGGACGCCCTCCAGTGTGCGGCCGCAATCGAGAGGCAAGGGGCCTGGCAAGTCCACATGCTGGGTGCGGAAGACGCCAGCGGAGCCGGGTGCGCCGACGATGACGTCCTCCCGAAGGGCCATAGCGGAGAATCATACGGTACGAAAAAAGTGTGCCCACACCGGCCGATTTTGGGTGGCCGGGGCTGCTAGCGAGGCCGTCGAGCCCGGGCGTAAGGTTGCTCCTGCCTGGTGAGCTAGACCACGCGACGGGGCCGGCAGAAGCCACAATCGACAACCCGAAAGGGCCGACCGGTCCCCGCTCCGACTCAGCGAAAGTTGAGTGCCAGTGCTGTGGACGCTGGAAGGGGCTGCGGAGGGCGGTGACGCCTCTCTGCTGCGGGTCTGGATCACTAGGCAACTTTGTGTCTGCGCCTGGAGGCGAGGCGCACCCCCCGAGACTGTGGATCCCGGAGGGTGCGTAGGGTGGCCGGCCGACCGAACGCGTGGAGCTGCGCTCAACAGGTCGGCTGGCGTGCCCGATGTGTTTGCAGTGTACGCGGCTGCACGTGCGCCATCAAGATCTTGAGTCTCGAGCGCGGCAGGGTACAACCGGTTGTTGATCCAGACGCACCGGTATGCTGGCAATGCAGCCATGGACTTCAGCACTCCGGAGGATCACGCGGCCATCCGCGCGGCGGTGCGCGAGCTGTGCGCCGCCTACCCCGACAGCTACTGGCGCGAGCTGGACCGCACCCACGCCTACCCGAGCGAGTTCGTGCGGGCGCTGACCGAGGCCGGCTGGCTCGGGGCATTGATTCCGGAGGAGTACGGCGGCGCCGGGCTGGGCATTACCGAGGCGTCCATCATCCTCGAGGAGATCAATCGCAACGGCGGCAACGCGGCCACAGCGCACGCGCAGATGTACATCATGGGCACCGTGCTGCGGCACGGCTCCGCGGATCAGAAGCAGCGCTACCTGCCGCCCATCGCCCGCGGGGAGCTGCGCTTGCAGGCCTTCGGCGTCACCGAGCCGGACGCCGGCTCTGAAACGACGCGCCTCAAGACAACCGCGGTCCGCCGCGGCGACTGCTACGTCGTCAACGGCCAGAAGGTGTGGACCTCACGCGCCGAGCACTCCGACCTGCTGCTGCTGCTGGCGCGCACCACGCCCTACGAGGAGCTCACCGACAAAACACGTGGCCTGAGCGTCTTTCTGGTCGACCTCGAGCAGGCGGTCGCGCGCGGCCAGATCGAGATCCGTCCGATCCAGACGATGCTCAATCATCACACCACGGAGCTGTTCATCCAGGACCTCGAGGTGCCCGCCGCCAATCTGGTCGGCGAGGAGGGCCTCGGCTTTCGCTACATCATCGATGGCTGGAACGCCGAGCGCATCCTGATCGCCGCGGAGTCCATCGGCGACGGCCGCTGGTTTGTCGAGCGCGCGGCGCGCTACGCCTCCGAACGCGTCGTCTTCGGGCGACCGATTGGCGCCAACCAGGGCGTCCAGTTCCCGATCGCCCAGGCCCACGCGCGGCTGGAGGCCGCCGACCTGCTCCGCTACAAAGCCGCCTGGCTGTTCGACACCGGGCAGCGATGCGGCGCGGAAGCCAACATGGCCAAGCTGCTGGCGGCGCAGGCCGCCTGGGACGCCGCCAACGCCTGCCTGGACACCCACGGTGGCTACGGGTTTGCCGTCGAGTTCGACGTGGAGCGCAAGTTCCGCGAGACGCGGCTGTACAGCGTCGCGCCAATCAACAACAACCTGGTGCTGGCGTACGTCGGCCAGCACGTCCTGGGCATGCCGCGCTCGTACTGAACGCCTGAGAAGTAGCGAGAATTGGGGAGATACCCCTCACCGCCTGGCCTATTGCTTTTTGCCAGGTGGCCTCCGATACTAGGCGCCGGAGCGCGAGGTACACGACTGCTGGCCGCCTCCAACCGGCAGCCGTGTCGCGCTCCTTTCCTGTTTACGGACTTGTTACAACCGCCATCTTATCGCGCCTGATCGTCCGGAGGTGCACCGGGCGCCGGTGCCTCGGGAGTCGTTTCGGGGGCGGCTGGCTCGGGCGTGGCTTCGGGCGCCAGCGCCGCGGGCGGCTGATCGTCGGCATAGTGACCTTCGGCTAGGTCCGCCCGCAGACGGTCCAACCGCTGCCGCTCATCCGTCGTGAACGGATAATTGGTGCCCGACAGCCAGGCCAGCTCCTGCGTGTCGGTGGTGGATGCGCTGCCATCCCAATCCGTGTAGAAGCCAGCCGCCACCGCGGCCCGATACGCCGCAAGCCGAGCGAGCTCTGGTGTGGTAAAGGTGCCTTTCGGCGGTTGATCGACCAGGTACATGAGTGCGGAGTCCTTCTGATTGGCCTTCCATCCAGTAGGACGCTGGAGATGCGCCAGGAGTTGCTAAGGCATCGCTAACGTTTGCCTACCACATCGACATCGCCAGCAGTGGCTCGCCCTCGACCGGCGAGCCATCGAGCAGCACCAGGCGGTGCACGCCGCACAGCATCGCCTCCTGTTCGGCCTCGATCAGCACCACGGGCAGGCCCTCGCCACCGCAGCCTGGCACGGTGCAGGTTCGCCGCTGGCCCACCGCGGCCAGGTGGGCGTTCAGCCTGTCGCGCTTGTCACGCGGCAGCACCAGACGAAAGGATGGGCTAAACCACTCGTCCTCGAGGGACGCTCGCTTGACAGCAAGCCTGGACACGCGACCAGTATAGAACATGTGTTCGGTATGTCAAGCCCTTTTTCCCCGATCTTTTGGGGTAGCTGGTGAGCTTCAGCGGCGGCCGCGCGTGCGGCGGCTGGCGGCCGCGCGTCGGGCGCGCATGCCGGCGGCGCGGTGGCTGACGGCG
>JAFAOS010000509.1 GCA_019247515.1 Chloroflexota bacterium
AAGCACTGGGGGACGAGCTCCAGCCACCAAACGCTGGAGCTCGTCAACGCCCTCCTGCAGGTTGCCCATGGTAAGCGTGTAGCAGTCGAGGGCGCGCACGGCCTGGATCAGATGAAGCAGTCCAGCGCCGGCATCAGGTGGCGACACTGACACCTGCTCGACCAAGCGCGAAAGTGCGGATGTCCTCGTCATCGGGACAAGCTCGGTTCTGGCGCCGGCGACATACCGCGGTGCGATCAGGAAGCGGAGCCTGACCGGCCCGGCGGGCCACGCGCCCGACGGCGGTGTCAGATAGTGGATCGTCTCCTGACCGGACCGCAGGCGCGGAACTCTCGCGGCCAGTTCCGGGAACAGTGGCGCCAGGGTTGTGAGCGCGCCTTGTTTGACACCCAGGCATTTGGCAAAGGGCAGCAACTGCAACGTTTCAGGTTCGAGCACGCCAACTTCGTCGCTCAGGTACTCGAACCCCGCCGCCACTAATCCCGCCACGAGAGTGGTCTTCCCACGACCAGACGGGGCGGGTAGCAGCACACCCTGGTTGGCATGCGCAACCGCCCCGGCGTGAATGAGGAGGTAGTTGGCCTGCAGAGCTTCGACGGCTGCCGCATTAATGGCCGTGTCGAGCACAGCGAGTATCGCTTCGGGCGGTCTGACGATATGTTGTAACGTACCGTTCCGCGAGACCGTGTGGCAGCCCGACGTGGGCGAATCCGGCTGGACGTCGAAAGTCGTGCTGGGACCAGGCGCGAGCGTGGTCGTCCATTCCGGTGCTCGAGGCCTTAATTCCGCAAGCTTTCGGAGCAGCGCTGTGGGGCCGGCGAGGCGCGCCACGTAGGAAAGGATGTGCACCTCAACATACGACGTATCGCCAACGGGTGGTGGGATTTGCTTAACTCGCGAGCAGACCGGCACGGCGCAGCTGCTCCACGCATTCGCACACATCCGTCAACGTGGTTTCGTACTCCAGACCATAAATGCTAGCCATCACCTCAGCTACCTCAGAGGTGGTTCGCGAGCCATTGGACAGTGTCCAGATACGGGCGGCCGTGCTGTTCAGGACACAGCCCCGGCCAGCGGCGCTGTCGTAGACCACCAGTTCATCGTCCACCGGGTAGGCGTCCACGCCCGCGCGGTGCGTCGGCTGGTCTGTGGATGGTCGTTGGCGGTGTCGAAGCAGTCGCTTGTTGCGCGTGCAATCAGGTTCCGCAACTTCGCTCATGTGATATACCTTCGTGGCACGCGCAATGGCGTCTTGCGGCGCAAGTGCCGAATCGCACTCAGGATACCGAATCGCCAAACGAAGTCGCATACCTGAGCCGCGCTTCGTGAATGACCTGTCAATCCCAGGCCCAGGCGCAAGGTGGATTCCAGCGGGTCAGGCCAGCGTCGACAAAGCTCAATCCGCACTTTGCTGGGCTGCCGCCAGCCGGACAGGAGGGAAGGACCAGGTCCCTCGACGCGCGGCATTCCCCACCGTCGAAAGACGGAACTGCTCAACCAGGGTGGTATCTCCTTAGCAGTCCCTGGGCAACTGTGTACGTCTGCGCCCAGCGTGTGGTGCGCCAGTCCGAGGGTGCGCAGCAGTTGCTCCGTATGCCGTGGGTCGCCCGCCAAACAATAAGACCAGTCGAAGTCATGCGGCAAACGCTCCACAAGCAGACCGATGTCGCACAACCATTTCGGGCTGATGAATCCATGGCGGAAGGCATGGACTGCTGACAACCGCAGATGGTCCTCCGGTCCGAGTACACGCACCCGAAGCTCCCCGAGCGCTACTAGCCGCGAGCGCTCCCGTACTGCCTCCCAGGGATGGTCAGCCAGGTCTCCCTGCGGGCCATGCGGCCCTGACGCTGTCCAGGTCGAAGCGTCCAAGACATCCGCGTGATCCGGACAGATCACGCCACCATCGTCTTGCAGGATCGTCTCGGCGCTGGCTCCCAGGCCCGGCGGCACGACCAGGTCCAGGTCGACATACGGTCGCAACCCCGGTTCGGGGTACAAGCGCGCGGTGGACCAGCCTTTGATCACAATTGGTTCGATGCCTGCTGCTCGGAGGCGGCTGACGAGCACCCGGATCGAGTGCAGGTGTAAGGCTGCCTGGATGGCGTCCGCTCGATATGCACGTCGCGCCGATTCCGCATCGGCAACTTCACCGAGGCCCGAGTGCAAGAGCTTCCACCAGGCTAGGCCACCGACACCCAGCGTTCCCATGAGCGACGTGACCTCGGCGAGTGTGCTGAGGTCCACATCGACCAGGGGTGGCGCGGCACGCCAGGAACCAGCCAGCAAGTGGGCGACAACTCGGCCTCGCATCGTAGCCGACCGCGGCGAGCCACCCACCTGAGCGCCCCCTGAAACGAATGGCCTGCCGGAGCGTGCCACGCCCCTAGCGTACCTGGACACGTGCTTGAACGCGAACTCGAAGCTCACGGCGAATCGGTCTCATAGAGCTTGTGACCGAGCAAGCGCGGCGTGCTCGGCAGCCGGCTCATTCGTGATAGATGGCGTGGCGACGTGCGAGCTGCCAAGCGCTCCAGCCCTGGCAGCAGTATCTCCAGCCACGGGCGATGACTACGGCGGCGCTACTTGTCGGTGATCAGCACTGTGGCGCTGCCGCCGGCTTTGGCGAGGGCTTCCAGGGTGATGGTGTTGTTGCCCCGCCGCATGGCACCCGCCACGTTCACCTCGCGGACCTCACCGTCTTTCAGGTTTTTCACCTCGAACTGCTGGCCGTCGACGATCAGCAACAGGTCAGTAACCCCCGGCGTGTTGTCGTGAATGGAGACCTTGCTTTCCCTACGAGCCACATGGTGCAACGTCTCGCGATGAAGAACGCCCGGCTGGAGTCCGACCTGCGTGAAGATCGGATCGCACTCCGTCACATTGCCAACCTGATCGATGACCTCTAGCGCCAATTGGGCGCCTTG